>NZ_CDRRQU010000026.1:0-33670 GCF_977044495.1 Cetobacterium sp.
CTTCCACATTATATCCCTCTTTTAATATTAATATAGTATCTATATTAAGTACTTTAGCCGTTGCTCCTATCACTGTGCAATATGCCCCTATTGGTGCCTGACCTGCTCCAGTACCCCAAGTATCATTATTATAACCTTTCGGGTCTACATATTCTTGAACTCTATTCGTTAACTCTTCATTTGGTACCATCTTATTATCATCTATTATAACCATTTGAACCGTGTTATTTCCATTCCACAATGGAAATACTCTTACATCTCCAACTCCTACAACCTCTCTACACCACTGTATATAATGATACGCATTCCCGGAAGTTGCTGGTTTTTGAATTTCTATTAGATATCTTTCTCTTAAAGAATCATCATTTTCCTCATCATAGCCATCTATTGTTGGAGCTTTATTTGTTACTTTAATTATCCCTTGTAGAGTAACTGGCATAAATATTATAGAGTTCGCCCCAACGTTTCCATTTGCTCCAGAGATTTCAGCTTCTATACTTACACTTCCAATTGTATTTATAGCGACTCCCTCTATAGCTTTATATCTATTGCCACTTTCTGTCTCAAAAATATCACCAGCTTTAATAGCTCCATTTCCTTCAACTGTCAAAATCCCTTTTGAAAAATTAGCTTTTTTCCTATGCAGACCTTTTCTTTGTTCTACAAACCTTGCTAACTCTTCTCCAGATAGATTATAAACATCTAACTTTTTAAAATATTCTTGTAATTTGCCTTCAAATTTATGAGACTGTATAGCAAATGTTCTTATTAAATCTCTTGTAAAGGTTCCTACATCCTTTACATAGTCGTCACTGATATCATTCAACATCTCTTGCTCTATTTCATCTATACTGGGTACTTTATATGTTGTCACTTAAATGCTCACCTCACTTACTGTTAGAGTCTCTCCACTTTTTAATATTACTGTAACCTCTATTTGCAAAGAGTTAAAATCAGATGATGATTTTATATCTATGACCTCTTTAATCTCTTTTTTAGCTTGAATTTTTTCTTTTATCTCTCTTTCTAGCTCCATAACTCCAAAAGGTGTACTAAATATACTATAACCTCTTAAATTATATAAATCAGTCATTCCAAAACTCGTATCATCATAGACTCTATATTTTCCTGTTTCAGTCAATATTAATAAATGAATCCATTGTATAATCTGTTCAACTTCACTTGCCTCTTTAGTTTTTCCATCTATCACAACAACTCTTTTGGTTTTAAAATCAAAAAGGATCTCTTTTTTCCCTTTGAGTTGACTTTCCTCTTTAATATCTAAATTTTCATCAAATACAGGAAATATACTCATTCTTTTTCTTTCACCTTCCTGTATTTAGAATCTATAAACCATTTTTGTCCTTTTTCTGTAGGAACAACCTTTACATAATCTCCAACTTTTAAAGTATCTGTATTTATAATTGTTCCGATAGCCTTATATTCCCCACTGCCTTCTATAATTCCGTGTTCATGTTTATGTGGCCCTGGTCCAATTTCAATATTACTTGATGTTGTAGTTATTGTTATTTCATTTATTTCTCCAACTATATCAAACTTTCTTGTGTAATCATCATATAGTCTATCATTCATGTATAGCATATGAGGAAATAAAGTTACCTGTCCATCCCAAATGGTTATAGTTGTCTCTGGAGGAGCTTTAATCACAATTCCTATACAAGCTTCAAATATTGACACTTGACTATCACTTTTTTTAAACATTTTGGCCATAGCTAATTCATAATTCATTAACTCACCTCCAACTCTAAACTACATATATGATTACCCTTAGGAAAAGCATGAGTACAGCTCTTTATTAAAAACTCCTCTTTTATTCCAAACTCTTTAATTTCAACATCTAAGAGCCTTCCAGCTCGTAACTCATCATTTCCTAATACATCAAGACTTGACGTAGTTAAAATTTTATTTAATTCCTTTAGCTTTTGAGTAGCTATATTTCTAACTTTTGAAACATCATCTTTGCTTGGATCTACTTCAACAATCTCCTGCAACATTCCATATTTTTTTATACTTTCTACATCTTCAGCTTTTGCATAAATACTTTCGTCTTCCGAATCATTTGAAACCACCAAAATAGTGTTTTTCATATCTGTAATACTTTCTGTAAGAGTAGGCATTCCAAATATATTATTAGTTACTTGAACCTTTATTTTCCTATGAGCTACTAAATTAAATGTTGTTCCTTCAATCTCTAAGAGATATTTCTTTCCTGTTTCTTCAGTTACTATTTTCAAAATATCATCTATTATTTCAGCTACAGTATTATTTTTATATATCTTGTCAATTGATGTCGCTATTCGCTCTATTTCCCCTATTTTAGCCTTTATACTCTTCAATAAGCTTTCTATACATGATGAGGCATTTAATCCGTTAAACTGCTTTATAACCTTGTTTTTATTCAAATAAAAATAGAAATCAAAACACTTTATTTCTTTTGAAAATTTAAGAGTGTCTATGTCAACAATTACTCCTGTAAATATATTCTTTTCATTCTCAAACTTAATGATATCCCCTGTTTTTATCGTTTCTGTCAGAGCATAATTTGAATCTTTAAAATTTCTTGGCATACTAAACTCAAATGATGCTCCTAGTGTATCAATGCTGGTAGTAAGACTTATACCACCAGCCATTTTTGATATATCCGTTATTTTATCCCCTTGAATTAATTTTAATTTATGCACTAGCTCCTCCAATCTTATTAGGGTCTACATACTCCTGAATAGAAAGAGTATATTTTATATTTCCATTCTGATTTTTCTTATACTTAAAATCAGTTATAATGCACTCCATATTTTCCCTAATAGACAAACTAACGACAACAATTCTTAGGGTCTTTTTTCTATTTCTCTGAAAAAAATCAATACATAGTGGTGCTAGAGTCACATTACCCAACCATCCATAAAACTTTGCAGGAAAAAAGCTTTCTATAGTTAAAGTTTTTAATCCATTTTCCCCTATTAAAGTTAAAAGTTTTCCACTTGTAGTTTCAAAAGATTCATAGTCCAATGGAGACTCAAACTCTATATCTGGAGGAACATATGGAAGTTTAAATACTTCTTTATTATTATCTACAGAGAAATATATCTCCATCCCATTTAATATATAATTACCTACATTTGAAATCACTTTTCACCTCACACCATGTTTGATATATTTGGATTTGCTATTTTTACAACTGCCTCTGCAACTTTGGATTTGAAATCTTTAAATCCATAGAAATCCCCTTCCAATATCACTGTAACATTTGGAGGTATTTTCTCTTTAGCTGATACCGCTGTTTGACTTTGCTTTTCATCTTGATTAAAAAAATTAGTTTCTGATTTTTTGGGAACTGTAAGCTCTGGAATTTTTACTCCTCCAATTCCCACTGGATTATTTACTTTTAAAGTTTGGATGGTCTCTATTTTATCTTTAGCAACCTTATTCTCTGTTATTGAAATATCAGTATCTTTAGCTCCAAATATTTTTTTAATAACTCCCCATGCCTTTTCTCCAACTTCTTTTAATTTATCAAAATGTTGTATTAATCCAAGCAAAGGTGCTATTGGTCCACCTAACAAAAATGCAAAATCTCCAATTCCATCTAAAAGATTTTTTATCCAGGAAAATAAACTTTTAAACGCGTTTATAACAGCATCTAAATGTTGCCATAAAACATAACAAACTGCTACGACTCCAGCTATTGCTAACACTATCCAAACTAATGGAATTGATGCTAGCGTTCCATTTAATAATCCTACAACTATTGAAATTACTGTTATTATGGATTTTAATACTATTAAAGCTTTTACAACTAAATAAATGCTTGAAACAAATACTAATATTGTTTCTATTAATGCCCTATGGTCTTTAATAAATTCAAATAAATTTCCAAAGAATACAATCATACTTTCTACTGCTTTTGTAACTTTTTCTGCAATTTTATCTATTGTTCCATCCTCTTGCCATCTATTTAAAATATCCACAATTTTTTCAACTTGTTGTTTTAATTTCTCATAAAGACTTCCTTGCTTTATCGTTCCTTGTTCTGTTATTCCAACAATTTTAGCTAAAGATGATTTTGTAACTCCTGTTACTGTGGACCATAACCCTTTTAGAGTTTTCGCCTGTTTCTCAGCTCCACCCTCAAATTTTTCTTGCATTACTTTTTGAAGAGTTTCTTCTAATTTTATTTGATCCTTTACCTGACCTTTTTTATTAAATACAATATCTTTTCCATATTTTTTAGCTGCTGCTTCTATCAACTCTTCTTTTTTTATTCCAAACTCTTTCAATCTAGTCCATTCACCCATAACAGCATCCGCCATTGCTTCCGTTGCTTGGTCTATCGATTTATTAGTCGCTCCAGCCATATCAGCTACATCTTTTAACCATCTTTCTGATGAAATACCATAAGCTTCCATTTTAGCTGTTGCTTCAACTACCTCTCCCGTTTCAAAAGGAGTTGAGTTAGCAAACTTTATTGCTTTAGACATTAACTGTCCTGCTTTTTCAGTAGACTTTGTCGCTGTTTCAAGTTGCATCTTATAGCCTTCAAGGTTCATTGCTTCGCCAAACCCCTCCTTAACTGCAAAGCCACTAATTATCGAAGCTACTGCTAGAGTTGTTTGTGCTGCTCTTTTAACTATTGTATCCATAGTTTTTTCTACAGACTTCCCCCACTTTTGAACTGTTTTTTTAGCCTCTGCTATTTTCTTATTGTTATCTACAACTACCTTGGAATATTCTCTCATTTCAGCTTTAGCTTTACTTAATTGTTCATTATTTTTTGAGATCACTTTTTCATAGTCAACTATTACTTTTCTAGCGGTTTCAACTGCTTTTGTATTTGTTTCTTGAGCTTTCTCTAGTGTCTGTAATTTGCTTTTAGCTACTGCTAATTTTTTGGCATAACTTTCTGCTTGTTGTTCAAGTGCTTTCGAACTTTGACTATATTTTTCAACTACTGATTTAGCTTTTTCAACCGCTTTTGTATTTTTTTCATATTCCTTAGATAATTTTTTTAAACTTACTTTATTTTCAGCGTTTTGAGCTTCCTCTAAAGCTTTTTTACTTGCCTTTTGTGCTGCTTCAAGTTCTCCCAACTTTATTTTATTATCTTCTAAGTTTTTTCTATAATTTGCTGCTTGGGTTGTTGTTTTTGAAATTAAACTATCATATTTTTCAGTTTGGTTTTTCACCTTCTCTATTTGCTTCTCATTCCCTGCATATTCTTTAGATAAATTTGCTACTGTTGCCTTTGCGGTAGCTATAATTTTATTTGCATTTGCAATTGTTCCCTCATATTTTTTGACTTGTTCCTTTGCTTTTTCCAATTGGCTACTAGCCATTGCGGTAGCTTTAGAAGCTGTTTTCAGAGGGCCAGAAAGGTTGTCTCTTAAGCTAAGTATTGTATTAATTACTTTATTTCCTATTTTTCGTCACCTCCTAGAGCTTTTAAAAATATCTCCATTTTTCGAGTGTCATATTTCACTTTTTCTTCAATCATCTTTTCCATGCTTTTCTTAAAAAATACTTCCTCTTCATACGAAAGGTTTAATAAATAATTCAGTTTATGTCCTCTTTCAAGATAGTAAGAAATCCAAAATAACTCTCCATATTCTTTACTATCTCCAATTAGTTTTTTACTGCTTCATTCACTGTTTTTTGCGTTTTAATTCCATCAAATATATCACTTAATTTTTGTGCTAAATCCATTACTTTATTTATTCCAAGTAGTTCTATCGGAATATCATATGGTTCAATACCTTTAAATTGTTCTCTAACTTCTTTAGCTCTCATTAGAGGACAAGATGAATAAACCAGTTTACCAGAGGCTTTAACTAATAACTTCATATCTATTTTTTCATTTGATTTCTCTGTTTTCAGATTTATATCTTTTTTAGAATTATCTTCAGTTTCTAAAATCTCTAAATCATCTTTTTTCTCCTCTTCATATGTTTTTTCTGTTGTTTTATCTATTGCCTTTACTACTTCATTTAAGTAGTCTAGTAAAACACCCTCACGAGGTCTTACAAACTCCATCAATCCAAAATCAACCACTTCAATCTGTGTTATCCTTACTTTTTTAACTTTACTTTCCTCAACTTTATTTAAAAAATCTTGTAATGTTACTGCTTTTTTTTCCATTTGTATCTCCCTTTTTAAAATAAAGCTCCTAATTAATAGGAGCCTCTATTTTATTTTTCTTGTAACCACTCATGCGTTTCTGCTTGGCCACTTAATTCAATTTCTGTTACTTTATTTTTCTCAAAGTCCACTAAAACCTCTTCATCAAATGTAACTCCATCTAATTTTAGTCTTTTTGTTACATTTCCTGAAATATTAGTTGTTGCAATTATTAAAGAAATATCAGCACTTTCATTAAAAGCATTCAAATTTTCTATACCTAAAAATTTGAATGTTCCCGAAAACTCTATTGTTTCTCCAACTTTTACTCTTACAACCCCATCTCCAGTTGGTGCCGGATATTCTTCATATTTTATTTTTCTTACTACTTTAGATTTTCCAACTGTTACTACTTCCTCTCCGTTAATCCAAAGTTTACCTTTATTTCCATTGAAATAGTCGTTCTTTTTAGGATTTGCCATCTACTTCTCCCTCCACTATATGAATATATCGAAAAAGAAATCTTCCATAATTCCTGTTATCTTTATATTTCCTTTTAAAAATACTTTTGTTCCCACAGTCATTTTCATAACATATGAATCGTCCCAAGTATTAACTGTTTCTTCTCCCCATTTTGAATAGTTAGCGATTCTTTGTTCTTCAATATCTATCATTGATTTATTATCAAAATTGGAATCTAAAATTTTATCTTTAGCTAAAGATTTAAAATATCCATTTATCGACGATATTAGCAACATTTGATTATCTAAAATATTTGGATATTTCCCTTTATAACTATCGTTCCAAGCCTTAAAAAGATCACAATATATTAAATCCATTTTTTCTACTGTATTTATATGTGTCATCTCCTCCGTGACTCCCTCTCCAGTAGTCACAAGTGAATTTACAGCTCTTGATACTTTTACTACTCCTTCATCATTAAATAAGGTGTGTTCTCCGTTACTTATGCTCTCGTTTAAATCCTCAGGTTCAACTACACTCTTAAATTTTAAAGGTTTAGCTATTCCAGACATCATCATACTTAGTCCAGCATAATAACCTAATAGATATGGAACTGCTGCAATTCCATCCATCTCTCCTCTATCGTCTGCAAATGTTACTTTTTCAGTAGTATGATTAACAACACCCATATTGTCAGCAGTAGCAACTTTATATGCAAAAGCTTTATATCTTTTTTTATTATTTTCTCTCTCTCCCTTTACAAAAGTGACTAAATCGCTCTGATTCTTAGTTCTTGTCAGTGGATTGTTTGAATATATAGCTATCCATGAGTTTCTGGGGATGATTCCTTTTACTTTATTGAATAAATCTGTTAATACATCCTCTACACCAAACTTAAATACATATAGAGCAAGTGGAACTCCCTCTAAAGCATCTTTTATAAACTCTATATTTTCTGGAGTAAATTTCGCCTGTTCCTCACTTCCAAACTCACTTATTGTAGAATATTTTGTTTTTGGAGTACCCTCTGTTTCATCCTCTAGGATTAATACAGCATATCCTCTTTCTCCTCTTTTAATTGCACTTACACCCAAGCCTTTAAACGTTATATCAAGACTTGGTAATCCGTTATTTGTCGGCATTAATTCCCTCCTTAAACTCTAATTCCTCCATATTTCCTTCATATACTTTCTCATATTCTTCCGCTATGAATATATTAAACCTACAGTGTAAAATCTTATCAACTTCAAATATTTCTACGTCTGTTGCTTGTACCACTAAATCATCTGTTATGTTAAAATAACTATTTTCCACAAAAGATTTAGTCAGCTTATCTCTCATCTCCAGTAAATCTATCTGATTTTTTTTAGGATGTTTTGGAAAATACACAACATCAAACTCTATCTCTTTTTCCTCAATTCTATCCATCAAATTTTCTACATTTACGTCTACAATATCTATGAAAAAACATGGTCTTTTAAATCCTTCTTCCACATCAGCTGAATTGACATCAACCTCAGGGTCAATTTTTCTTAATTTAGATACAATAGCGGCTTGTATATCTACAAATCCTGTCATTTTTCACCTACTTAAATCCGTTATTCATTAAAAGATTATCCAAGAAGTTTTCTGTATCACTTTCAAATTCACCTTCAAAATTCTTTTTGGCAGTTTCAAATACGTTGTAACCTCTTTGACGATCGTGTCCCTTTCCATTCCTATCAATTATTGCGTGTCCATATTCAATAAGATGGGCATGAGGAGCAGTAGAATATGTTCTGCACGCATAAGCCCCTTGGTATTCGTAAACTTTTCCTGACTTTATACCCTTTATATAATTTCCGGTTTTCTTTTTAATTCTACTCTTTGCAACTGAAATCGTTTTATTTTTTAATTTAATGCCCTCCTTTTTTAAAAAACTTTTAGTTTCTTTTCCATTTTTAATATCACCAGCTAATTTTAGTAAATCCTTTGACAATTGGTCTAAACTCATGTCATCACTCCGTTTTTAACTTCACTAACAAGTCTATAAAACTATTGCTTAAATATATTCAATTTCATAAACTAAGTCTTTATATTTAATATAGTGACTTGCATCAATTTCAGTTTTTCTAATTCTAATTTTAAATCTGGTGTTATTAGCTTCTGTATATCCCTCTCCGTTTATTAAACTTCCAGATTGAAATTTTATTTCCGCCCATATTTTTTTAACTAATATATCCTCATAAGTTGTTCCTAATCCACTTTGTACTTTTTCTCTTTTATATATTGCTATTCTATTTTTTAATTTACTACTAAAATTAGACATTATAATCACCATACTTTAATTTTATATACATGGATGAGAGCATATTATTTGGTTTAAACTCTAAATCCTGAGAGCCTCTTTTTTCATATCTATCAGCTATAATAATCAATTGAGCTAACTCGTAAGTTTTAGTATCCCCACCAGAGTCAAAAGTAACTCCAGTGGAATTTTCTATCTCTTCTCTACTAAACTCTATAAGCATCTCAATAAAAGTATCATCATAATCCTCATCTACTCTTAGATACCCTTTGGTCTTCGTTAAATCTATCATTTAGACCTCCTATTTTTTAGAAGCTCCCTTTGTATTAAAGGCTACTGCTACCTGTCCAGTGATTGGAATTTCTCCAAATACAACTGCAGCTGAATCAAATTTTTTAGCTTGCATTCTTAAGATAGCTCTCATCTCTACTGCATTAGTGTTCCAAGCAGTTCCTCCAACTTCTGTTGATGCCAATTCCATAGTTTCTCTGTCGAATAGCACGATACCATCTTTTAGAGACCCTATTATAAGTGGAGCTTTTTTCTCTGTAGTTCCGGTTGTTTTTAAAATCTTGTTAGATAATACAATAACTCCTCTTCCATTTAACATCTTTTTAGTAGAATTTTTTGGGTCTTTTTCTAACAAATAATTACCTTGTGAATCTTTAAGTTTATTTAAAAAGTTGAATCCATCCTGATTTGTAACTACTTTGGCCAATATGGATAAAGATGGATCTAAAATTACATCTATTATATCCTTTGCTTCATCAATGGTTGAAATATCAACTTTTGGAAACGTATTTAAAACATCTAATATCAATTTATTTTCTGTTGCAGTAGCTTTTTTAGCAAGCCATCTATTTAAATAAGTTCTTAAATTTGCAGTTTGGTCTTGTAATAATGTTCTTGGAATCGGTAAAATACCTCCATAGCTCTCTGCTGTATATGTAATCGTATCAAATTTTGGTCCCGTCGTTGTACCGATTGCAGTTCCTTCTACAAATTTTTCAAATCCAATGTGCTCTGCATCTTGTTCTAAAACCCTAGTTCCTGTTAAAGTGGTAACTGGTTCAACTGTTACTAAATCCCTCAATGAAGTGAATTGTCTTTTTAACTCATTTATTGCTGTTTGTTGATCTATTGGAATCAATAATCCTCCATCTGCTGGAACTAATGAAGATAAGTTTCTAGCCTCTAAAACTTCTCTATCCTCCACAGTTGCTCTTCCCCTTAAAGTATTATAAAATGCCTCTTCATATCTTGCGTTGGTACTTTCCGCACTCTCTGGCATATTTCTAGGTAATTGTATTCCATTTCTAGCTTGAGGTGTCGTAGTTTCCCCCTCTCCTATTTGCTTTTCTAAGTTAATTTTTGCTTGAAGCTCAGTTATTCTATTTGTAACTTCTGTAATTTCTACCTCTGTCGCACCTTTATTCATTATGTTTCTGGCTTCTGCTTTCAGATTAAACATCTCTTGTTGTAGCTGTTGTAATATTGTCATTATGACCTCCTATAAATTTATTAATAAGTTTAATTTTGCTTTTGCTAATTCCATTTCGGAAGTTCCGAAATCCTCTTGAATCCCCTTCTTTTTATCTTTAATCTTTATACTATTCATTAAAAGATTTTTAGGAAGCCTATAATTCTTATATAATTCCCCATCCAAGCAAGCAGCTATATCAATTTCTTCTGTTGAAGTAACATTGAAGTAATCTTTAGCTGTGAAACCATCAAACCACGTTTCTGCTTTCATAAGATCTAGAAACTCATCAAATGTTTTTCCATCTTTTGCTTTTTCCGTATAAGCATTTGCTATTGTAGTGTCAAATCTTTCATATAAATCTGCTTGTTCTCTTAAGTCGTCTGCGTTACCTACTACAAATCCCCATGCTTTATGAATCATCAAGTAAGCATTTTCAGGGACTATAATTTCATCTCCTACCATTGCAATGACTGACGCTATTGAAGCTGCATAGCCCTCTATAAAAACCCTTTTATGTCCTTTGTGTCTTGCTAACATATTGTATATTGCAATTCCAGCAAACACACTTCCTCCCGGAGAGTTAATATAAATGTCTAAAGCATCATTTTCTCCAATTTCACCCAGTAAATCATTTACATCAGATGGAATAACATCACTATCCGCCCACCTGTTTGATGAAATCTCTCCAAATATAATCAATTCGGCTATATTTCCAGCTTTATTTTTTACCTCTAATCTCCCCTTATCCAAATTAAGTACTGGCATTTATTCACCCCCTTTATTCTTGCCATATTGATTCCCTATATTCTCTAAATTAATTGTAGAGCCATTTCCTAATAAAGTATCTCCATCCTCTACGTATGGTAGGTTTAAATCCTCTCTAACTTCATTTGGTGTCATTGCAAAATTAGTTAAATACTTACTATAAACCTCTGCTTGGGTTTTGTTGTCCATCTTAAACAGAATTTTTCATTAATTTCCAATCTATAACCTTTATTAATCTCTTTTTCACTTAATACTTTATATGTTATCTCTTGTTCATACGCTTTAAACAATGGTTGTAACGTATTTACATAGAAATCTACTTGTTGAGTTTCCGAATTAGAATAACTTGATTTTGTATAGTCATTAATTATGTTTGGCTTTATTCCAAATGCTGCTGCTAATTGTAATGCTGAAACTTTATTATTTTCAAAGAACTGTGCATCTGCTAACTTCATATCCAACAATTGAGCTTGAAACCCAGCTGGTACTGGAATAAATTTCCCCGAACCTTGTGTTGCCGAATATCTTTCGAGGTTTCCCGCCACCTTTTGTTCCTTTCCTTTTTCTAATTCTCCTGGATAATGCACTAAAATTTTGGAACCAAACATATTGCTTTTATAAAGCTTATTCAAAAATCCCACTGAATTTTTTCCACTACTTATTTGAGTTTTTAAAATATCTCTTATTGGAAGCCCTGAGAGTCCATCAAAACTTATATGAGTTTTAAGATGAATAATCTCATCCATTTCAAAGCTATACTGCTTTCCAGTCCTTTTATCAGTCCAAACATACCAAATTGCATTTGCCCTTCCAAAAATACCTTTATTATCTATCCAAATTCTTACTTCACTACTTGGTAATAGCCATAAATATCTTGGAAACCCATTTTTATCAGCTTCTATGTAGATATACGCATTCCCATGGTGTAATTTATTTAGTTCCACTGTTCCCCAAAATGTTGCAGCAGTCATATATGGATTTGGTCTTAAATTTAAAATAATATCAATTTTAGAATTAATCACTTTCTCTTTTCCTTTTTTCGAAGTTAAAATTCTAAGTTCCCACGGCATTTTCGATATTGTCGCTGATAAATGCTTTAAACATATATAGTAAATTGTTTCTGATAAATCACTGCTTCTATCAATATCATCCACATTAATTCCGTAGCTACTTAAAAAATTTCCAAGTCCTTCAAGTGTAACTCCATCTTTTTGCTCCATTTTTAGTAAATTTTTCATTTTTTCAACTATTTTCATTCTTCACCCCCTCCATATAATTTATTTAAAATTTCATCAGAAACTAATTCATTAATATCAAATTCAAACTCATGATACATTGCCAATTTAAACCCACATAAAAGGGCATCTATGGGATCAATTCTTTTTACAGAAGCATCTTTATCTATCTTTATGAATCCATTATTTTGTTTTATAACAGTATTCCCCATTGCGTAATTCAACAATGGATTGGGTAAATAATATACATTTTCACAATATACTTGTTCCCTAAATCCTGCTGTACTCTCATTTAAGGATTTATGAGATTGAAACACCTCTGTCACTTCGTAGCCTTGGACCTCTAAGTCCATCATTAACTTTGAAGCATTTGCAGGATCAAAGCAAAGGTGCCTTATTTCCCATCCATTTTCTTTGCAGATATTAAGTACATATTCCATAACGTAGGCTTGATCAACAATTGGAGTATTGGTTATTGTTAAAAATCCTCTTTCTTCCCAACTGTCATATGGAACTCTATCTTTCATTTTTCTTTCTAATAGCTTATCCCTATTTGGTATAAAGGAATGACTAAAAATAATGTACTTAGCTACTCCTAAATCCATAATTGGAATAACAAACGCTACACTTGTTAAATCAATCTTAGCCGACATATCAAACCCGACATATACAGGTCTATTCGTAACGTCATAAGGTAGCTCTTTTACTTCACATTTTTTCCATTTTTCCATATCCATATAACTTTGGTCCTTCGCTTGAACCCAAATATTACAAATTTTGGTTTTAAAGGAGATCATTTTCTCAGGAACACTTTTGGCAACCTCATAATCAGAAGCTATTTTTTCTAATCCCTCTTTGTATGTTGCACGAAGTGGATTAGCCTTTTGCCACGTCCTTATATCTCCTACATTATCATCCTTATCCGCTTCACAAATATCTACAAAATACTCACTATTTTCTACATCTATACTTGGATTTAATAGCTCTGAGCAATATTTGTACTCTTCTGTATAGCACGGTACATTTAGATCTATTCCAGCAGTTGTTATTATTAGTAGTAACGACTCTTTAGAGTTACTTCCTAATGCTAAATCATAAAATTCAGTCGTTGTGTGTTGGTGGTATTCATCAAGCACCAACGCTGCCGGATTGGTTCCATCTCCTGTTTTCCCATCTTGCTTAGATAATGGTTTTAAAAACGAAGTTGTTTTTATATGAACTATTTTATCTCTTGTCATTTTGAATTTTGGAGATAAAGAACTACCCATAAGCATATTTTGACACTCTGTAAACAGCAATTTTGATTGCTCTCTCTTTGTTCCTGCACAGAATGTTTCTGCTATTTCATTGTTTCTAGTTGCCACTGTCGAAATTTCATAGAGCATACACCCGGCTTGCATTTGAGTCTTTGCATTTTTTCTTCCAACCTCTATAAAGGCTTTTTTAAATCTTCTATATCCATTTTCTCTTTTCCAAGCATATATTTGACAAACTATAAACTTTTGCCAATCTGTCAAAACTATTGGAGTTCCTGCTAAAATTCCTTTTGAATGTCTGAGGTACGTAAACCATTTAACTATCCTTTGAGCTTCTATTTCATCCCAAATGAACTTGTTTTCTTCAACATCTTTTAAAAAGCGTTTACAAGCCCAAATATGCTTTTCTCCACTCGGAATTACCCCCACGATACATTCATTGGAATATCTTATAAGTTGCTCTTTAATACCCATTAAACGTCTCCAAATTCATCATGTATTTTTTCTTCAGTAGTAGTTACCAATCTATTTCCAGTTTTTAATCTTGATTCCATAGTTAACCCCAACAAAGCTCCATATCTTTTCATCTCGTCTGAATATTTTAATTCTAAATTTACTAGTGGATTTACGTCTTCTACAATCATTACATCAGTTTTTAAATTAGTTACAATTGAGGTATATCTAGCAAAGGCATTACAGTAAGCTCCTAAATTATTATAATCAAGATTACTTATCATAGATTTTTTATTAAATTGCTCTACAAGTCTAATCCATTCATTTATTGCACATTTATTTACCAACCATTTTGGAGGACATTCCAGTTGGTCATTCCCAACAAAAACTGATTCTTGCTCTAATTGTTTTCTTTTTATCTCTTCTTGAGTTAAATGTTTTGTTTGTGTTTCAAGTGATTTTCTAATTTTTGACACCTCCATTTTTTATTTTCTAAATTTTTTCTCAAAGGGAAATTTGCGAAAAAGATTTAGGAAAATGTGGTGCTAGGTCGCTCCCTAAAAACTTTTTCATACACCCCTCCCATGCTCAATTTCCCAAATTTTTATAAACTTTTTTATCTCTTTAATTGTTTGGATTTGATTTGTTTCATATAGCTTATGTATCTCCCTATGAGCTTCATCACTCAAATAAACAAGATTTGATAGTAATAATCCTTTTGATTTATTCTCTGATAATGGAACTATATGATGAGTGATTCTTCCTTTCTTTATTCTGTTATGTTTATATAAACTCCATAAACATAGACCTGCGAATCTTTCTTTACAAACCTTTCTTAATTCCCTCCATTCTTTACTGCTATAAAACTCTTTATTCTTTCGTTGCTCTCTATCATATAACCGATTAGATTCTCTTTTCATCTTTAAAGTACACTCGTTAGGGCATTGACCTATTGAATATGAATATACTGTTCTACATCTAGGACATATCTTATTCATCTACAACAACTCCATAAGCTTTCGCTTTTCTCTCTTTTGTTTTTAATTCTATTTTCTTTAATTTTAAATCTATTAAATCTGAATCTAATTTTATCTCTCTTTCTCTCTCATCAACTAATATCTCGTCTTTATAAGCTTCATATCTTACTAATTTATTTTTATAATCAAGTTCTTCTTCTAGACTCATTATTGAATATAGTTCTTTAGCAAATTGATAACTATCTCTATGAGTTGCTATTCTAATTCTTAAAGCATCTTCTACACCTTTGTTTGTAGGTCTTTCCTTTTTTCTTTCTGATTCGATAAGATAATCTAAAGTTGATTTATGAAGATTCTTATAATGACCTTTTATCTCCTCTTTCTCTTCTAAATGTTGCTCTATATCTTTTTGTACTTCTCGTAAATAAAGTAGTGTGGAATTAATTCCTTTTTGCCACTTCTCTTTACTCGATAAGTTTCTTAATGTGCCGTAAGACAACCTAAACTCATAAGCTAACTCTTTTAAATCTACTCCAGCTTCAAATCTTTTTCTTATCTCTTTCTTAATTGTATTAGAAACTTTATTTATCACTAAGACACACCTCCTATTAAAAGAATAAATTAAGTAATAAAAATGTCATTTATAACGGCTATTAGTTAATAAGGAAAAATTATTCAAATTACTTTAGATAAAATCATTCATAATCTATCTATTTATAAAGTGTTTCAGCCTATTTTTAGACCTTAAAGATTTAACCACTATTTGAAATTAGTGGTTAAAAATAAATTCCATCAAATAATTTAATTTTTCTAAATTATTATGATTGGAATAGTTCTTCAATATCGTTTTTGTTTCTCTTGTTTTATGTGGCTTATCATGATTGTTAACAACTTCTATTAAAAGAGTGTAGTCAAATATCCAGCATGATTCTTCTAAATGCTTATAAACTCCCCTTTTCTCTTTTTTACCTAGCTCTTTTCCAAATTTATTAAATTTTTTAAAAGCTATAAATTCCTTTTCTAAATTAACTTTTATAACACTTTCCAGATGCTTTATTCCTTCTTCTAAGAGTTTCTTCTTGGTATTCTCTATAAAAATTCCATCAATAAGTTCAAAGCTATTTAAAATAGAATTTAAACTATTATCCTTTTCTTTCTTATTTGCATAATATGAAAAAGTTCTATTTAAAAATCTCCATTCTAACCTTGTTACATCTAGATCCAAATCTAACTTTTTAGACTCTTCTGTTTTGTCATAAACAGTAACTAAAGTAGAAGTATAGTTTCCTAAAAGGGTTTCATCTTGAAACATCAATTTATAACTTTTATTTCTAGTGCATCTACTTATTTTTTTAAAATGTGGTACTGATATAAACAACAGTTTAAAAGCCTCTTCAACTTCTAAAAAAGGCTTATTAAAATTAAGATTTATCTCAACATCTTTAATTTTTGCCTCGTTTAAATTTATATCTATACCTTTCTGAAAAAGTTCTTTAATCAATATTAGGAGAGCTGCTTTCAGTTCTGTTTCTCTTGAATTATAAATATTATGACCACTTAGAATTTTATTTGGGTTAAATCTCAAATTTTTAAAAGATGTTTCTTTTCCACTTGTATATAACCTTGTAGTGCTATCTAAGGTATAGCTTGGTTCTTTCAAACAAAACTCTTCCTGGTAATACTCCTCTGTTACCTGTTCTGTTATATAAAGATTACTATTATAACTTATTTCAAAGTTATATAGAGTTAACCAATCTATACCTATTCTGAATATCTTACTGGCATCTAAATTCACATTTATATACCTCCACTCTGCCAACCCCTTTCCCGAACCTTCCTGTAATTTATACATTGGTTCATCCATATTTTGTTACTAACTAAAATGTACCAATTGCTTGATACACTTTAATCAGTAACCCATCTTAATAGGTTACATTTTCTTTTTTTTCTATTTGTTCTAAAAGTTGTTTTATTAAATTGATATCTCTTTTTAAATCTTCTAGAGTATTTTTTTCATAAAAATTCTCTTTTTTTCTTGAAAATAATAAATGTATTTTTTTATCATCAATTATCTCTAAATTTTGAGCTATTTTTTTACTAATTTTTTTTATTTGAAGAATATTATGAGTTAATGTTTCTGTTTTAATGACTTGCATAATTGCCTCCTTTTTTTCATTTATTAGCACCTTCTCACCTTCTCATTGACAACCAACCTTTCTGCGATTTTTATTATTTTTATATGACCTCTCAAAGCTCGTTTTTATCTACATACTCTAATATCTCAATTATTGCATTTGAAACTTTTTCAATGGATTTATCTAGATAGTCTTTATTCTTAATATTATCTAAAAAGAATGGTTCTATTAGTATTGCTACTGGCTTAGTTTTATTAAGAATTGAACCTCCTCTATCCTCTGGTTTAGTAGGTTTTATTCCTCTATCTGGTAATCCCAAATGCTTAGTTAAAATATCTTGAGCTACTGAAGCTAACTTTTTTCCTTTTGATGATGTGTGAGCGTATAGAACCTCTGTTCCTTGTACTTTTGTGTTATAAGCATTGAAGTGACAACTTATTAAAATATCTCCATTTAAAGAATTAACTTCATTAACTAAATTTCCAAAATCATTTCTAGCTTTAACAATTAAATCAATACCTATCAGTCTTTCTCTTTTAAAAACTTCTGCCACTAGATGAGTTGTTAAATCAAATTCTGTTATAATCTTTCCATCTATATTTGTATTGCATCCAGGACTTATAAAGTTGTGTCCTGCTAATAAAATAACTCTTTTAGTTCCTACCATCATTCCATCTCCTTGCTTCCGCATCAGCCTTACCCAATTGAATCATCAACTCTGACTTAATATCTAAATCAATCTCTAAAGATTCAATCAACTCCATTAATTTTTCCATTTCTTCCATAAAAAACTCCTAGGTAACAAAAAAAGACAGCACTTATCCAATCAAAAATTGATTAGATAAGTAACTGTCTCCGACCTTGTTAACTTATTCTAACTGATATGCAGTATAGTACAAAAATATCTTTCCTCATTTGAAACTGACATCCGTCCTTTGTCTCTCATTTGGTATCTTTGTCACCAACTTTTATTTGAGAATAGACTACACTATTCTTTTAAATTTTGCAACTATATTTTTTTAAATTTTTATAATTATTTTTTCAGTAGGGGTAATTTCAGTAAATATTCTTCCATTATTTCCCTTTTCTATTTTTACAATTACAGAGTTGTTAATACTAAGAGTTTCTCCTATTTTATTTAGTAATTTTTCTAAATCGTCATTAAATTTTTTCATGTTACCCCCAATTATTAAACACAAGGTGTTTTACGGGGAATAGATTACACTAAAAAAATTAAAATTGCAAGATTTTTATTTTTCATCGGTTATTTTTCCAGCTAATTTATCGAATATGTTAGGTATTAATCCTTCAGAAAAGCTTCCTAAAACAGACAATATTCCCTCAAGTAAATCATTATTTTTTACTTTAAACTCTATATTTATTAATTCACTTT
Source organism: Cetobacterium sp. (assembly GCF_977044495.1). Classification (NCBI taxonomy): domain Bacteria; kingdom Fusobacteriati; phylum Fusobacteriota; class Fusobacteriia; order Fusobacteriales; family Fusobacteriaceae; genus Cetobacterium; species Cetobacterium sp. The sequence goes on from NZ_CDRRQU010000026.1 coordinate 18,576, forward strand.
TATACAGAACAATTAGCATAATGCTACAAAATAAGGAGTTTATATACTTAAAAAATGCAAATATAAAATAAGACCAAACTGTTTCATTAGTATTAAATTCTATTTTATCAATATTTTTTGATATCGATAGAAAGCTTCCTACTCCTGAAAATATAATTAATAGTTTATTATCAAAAATCATTTGTAAAATAGTATTTTCGCTAAAAACTAGAATATATATAAATAAATATAAAAATATAGATAAAAATATAGGTGTAATAAGGTACATAAATTGTTTCAATATTTTTTTCTTGACGTAATTCCATTTTCTAATAATTCTAGCATTTTTTCTGCTGAATCTGAGTCCTTTAATATTGCTAACTTATAAATATAAGCCATTTGTAAATTTAAATCTTTTCTAAATAAGTTAGGAATTAAATTTAACTCTCCATTAACTAATGCAAGTTTTTTTACTTTATTAAGTGAGCTTTCTTCTTCTCCCCTTATTCTATATGTAATTTCTTTATTCTGATTTAAAAAAATAATATAATTTTTAACATTATCATAAAAATATTTTTTTTCTACTCTCGATTCATCGCTAAAATACATTCCTACTGTAACTTCACTAAATTTTGTATTTTTATCAACATACTTTTTTCCAGACATTTCTTACCTCTTTCTAAAGGGTTGTACTTAATTATTACCCTGAGAAACCCCATCATCAATCTTTTCGTGAGGTTCTTTTATCTGTAATTTCCTTTTTAACGCAATATAACTTCCTACTGCCACTCCTCCTATTATTAAAACATCATATATATATTTTACAATTTTTGGATTTCCAAAGTATTCCAATGGACCTGGAGATTGAACATTACTTTTGATATTTAATCTATTTTCCGTATGTGTTTCACTTAAACATTTATTTTTTAAACTATTTATTATATTTTGAAAATCATTAAATTCATCAAATTTAATATTTTCTTTTTTTTCTACTCTAAAAACCATATGCAAATCTTGACCTCGATAGAAAAATGAAAATATTTCCCTATTTATCTCTTCTTTTACTTTTTCATTATTAATTACCGATATTGCATGTCTTGCACTCAAAGCTAATTTAAGCTCTGGTTGGGTCTTTTCTTTATTTATTGTTTTTAACCATTTTACCTTTCTAAATTTATTACAATATCCTAAAGAATCATCAATCATCAATTTTATATTTTTTGATTCCTCAGCTTCTGAAATAACTTTTCCAAATTTAATTTGATTTCTTCCTCTATCTTTTAATACAATGATATCTCCCAATTTAATTTCATCAACAAATCTTTTTAATTTATTAATAGTTAAGGAAACATACTGAATAAATCCTTTATCAGTTTTATATTTTTCTTCTAAATCTGAATATCTTTCTTTGAATAAACCTTTTAACTTATCTTCATTATTTTCTTTTATTTCCTCTAAAGATATTTTATCCCATCCTATCCCTATAACTCCTTCCCTTTCAAAGGAATCGAATAATTCTTCTGATTTTCCAGAAGAAAATAGCCAGTAGCTTTCTTCTCCACTTAAATAATATATCTCTCCTTTTTTTAACGGAACTTTAGTTTCTATAATTTCCCCTATATCATTTTTATAAGCAATGTATTCAATTGTATCATCTTTCATAAAGTTTAATTCTCCCTAATTTCCTATATTATTCCTTTTCTGTTTTTATTTTCTTCTAAATTCAATAACTATCTCATGACATACCAAATCTAAATATTCATCTGTTTTAGTATTTCTACTCAAGCATTTTTTCTTTTCTATAACTATAAGTTGCCTTCAATTCATCCTTTTAAATATTTTTTAAACACTTTTTATCAAAAGTGATTTTTTTAAATTGATATTTTATGTGCCACGATTCAACTCTTCCAATCTCTAAATTCCAGATTTAATTGTTTTTACTTTACTTAATCTTACAAATATAATTTTAATATTGTAAATAAAGTCTCTTTATAGTTATAAATATCATTTAGACCATTTAATAAATATTTAATTTCTTTATTAGTTTTATTCCCATTTATATCTATTTCTGGAAATGATATATATTTATTATCTGTATTGAAACGTAATCTACAAATCCATTTTCTTATGTTTCCATCAAGTAAAATTCCAAAATAACTAATAGTATCTTTATACTCAACTCTCGAAATATCGTTCCCCAGTTTTTCAATTAGTATTGACTTTACAATTCCTAATCCCTCCAATTCTTCTTGAGTTGTTTCAGGCTCATCTTTTATTACTACTTCCTCTACTTCTTCTACAATTACTTGGGTATTATTTAGAGCTGTCGTGTTATTTTCCAATACTCCTTCTAATCGAGTTCTCACTATGTCATTTAAAAATTCATTTAATGATTTTTTTATTATCAGCGAGAACTTATCTTTAACCTTTTGTGTTTTAACCCCTTCGTATATTTCTCCTAAAATATAATTAGAAAATGTTTCACTTGGTTCTTCAAAATCATTTTTTAATAATTTTTTTATTGCACCACTATATTTAAGTTCTTCTGCGGAAGTTAAAATGTTAGAAATATCAAAGTTATTTTTACTAAACTTTTTCAATTCATTAATTTCATTATCTTTAATATTTGATAAATCTATTTCTAAAAATGGTTTTATGTCCATTTTGTTAGGTTCGTCTAAATCTGTAAAAAATTTATATATAATACCGTTTGTTAATATCCCAATCTTAGCTTCTGTTGTATGAAAATACCTCATCAACTGCTTGTCATGCTTATCTAAACTATCATTACAACATTTTGCCTCTATTAAAATTTGTGGTTTATCTTCTTTTAATATCGCATAGTCAACCTTTTCCCCCTTAGAATCTAGTAAATCTGCTGTAAACTCTGGATAAAATTCAAATGGATTTCTTGTATCATATCCAAGAGATTCAAAAAATGGTAAAATAAATGCAGTTTTTGTCATTTCTTCATTTGATATTCGCTCTCTATATAACTCTATTTTTTTTCCTAAATCCTCGATTTTATTTTTTAAGTCCATACTATACCCCTCTTTTTTAATTTAATTTATATTTACTTTAACTAATACCTCAATTATTAATGTGGCAATGACGTAATTTGTCCAAGCCTTTATTTTTTTCCAAACTTTCTTCTACACTCAACAACTACTCCATGATACACCAAATCTGAATATTCATCTGTTGGTACTATTATATCCTCATATTTCACTCTATCTGGATTATCACTCATCAAAATTACATATTTTTCTTTTCTAACTATTCTTTTTATAAAGGTTTGACTATTATATGTAACGACACAAATTTGATTATTTATATTTTTATCATCACAATCTGGATTTACTATTACAAAGTCTCCATCTAATAACGTTGGAAACATTGAATCATCACAAACCTCTACTATAAAAGTCCCCTGTGAAAAATTTTCGTCTGGAATAACTGTTAAGTGCTCCATTCTGAGTATGTTCTCCATATTTATATACCCATTTTCTGCTGCTTTACCGTAGACAGGAAGTTCTATCACTCGGATTTGAACTACATTTACCTCCCCAATTTTAATTTTCTCTTCTAATTTTTTCTTTATGCTATCTGGTGATTTTTCATAATCTAATTTTAATAATAATTCTTTTTTCTCTTCTTCAGAAAAATCTAGAGCATTCATTATTTTTTTTATAGAATCTATCTTTTTTACAATTCCTTTTTCTATATCGGCTATATTTGTATGTGAAAATCCAACTTTATATGCTAAATGTCTTAATGACATTTTTTTTTCTTTTCTTCTATTTTTTAATCTTTCACCTACTGTCATAATCAGCCTCCTTATATTGATTTTACTATATTTAAATATATATTGTAAGAAAAAATAAAGTACTTTTTAAAAAAGTGTAAGATTTTTTTATTGACATTAGTATAAAATTGCTGTATAAATACAGTAAGAAAAAAATACTTACACTAGGAGGAAATATGAATTTAGGAATAGCGCTTAGAATTTCTTTAAAAAATAATAAAATTTCGCAATCGGAATTAGGTCGAAAACTAGGTGTCTCTCGTGGCACTATAAACAAACATCTCCGTCGTTGGGAAAATGGTGAGACTCCTACCTTAACTACTTTGAAAAAATGGTGTTCTGAATTAAAAGAAGATTATAAGAATTTTTTAAAATATATGTAAGTTTTTTTTACTTACTTTAAATTTAAAATTTTTATATAAGTTTTATTTAGTAAATTTAATGATTACTTTTATTTAAACAATTAAGTAATCAATTTACAAAAGGAGGGTTTATGAAAAATAATCAAGAGCTTCACAAAAATATTATTAAAATTATGAAACAGCAAAATATAAGCCAAGCGAAACTTGCAAGAGAACTAAATGTCTCTAGAAGTGATATCTCTATTTTGTTAAAAAGTCTATCTTTAGGAAAAAGTATTACAACTTCTAAATTATTTTTAATCGCTCATATACTAAATGTTGACTTTACCATGATAACTGATAATTAAACACATTTATTTAATAAACACTGAATTGATTAGCATTTTTATTTTATAATTACAGGCAATTTTTTATACGCAGATGTAGCCATAACAATAATTTTTTAGATGGTGGCTTCTAACAAAATTTTTAAACAAAATAACTAGAAAATGAGGGCAACAGTGTACGTTGATTTTATTTTAATCTTTCTTATAGATTTATAGACTAAATAAAATATTAATTAAAAACAGAACTTAAGCAACTAGACAACAGGGGGAAAAATGAGAACAGAAAGTAGCAACTCCTTAGCACTTGAAAGGTCTATGAATCTTCAGTGTCACATTATGACTTTTGAAGAAGCTCTTAGACACGCAAGTGTCAATGATAAATTGGATGATGAAAGAAGAGAAAAAATGTTTGGACTTATGAAATGGAAGTTTGATATGAATATTCATTTTGATAAACAGTTAAAAAAAATCTTGTCTCTAGAAAGTTTGGAAGAAATTAAAAAAAAACTCTTCCCATTAAGAGAAGAGATTAAAAATTTTAACCATAAATTTGAAAAAAGCTTTGAAGTCCTCAAAGCTGATGAACTTTACTATGAGAAAATTGATGATGATGTAAGAACATATTTAATCAATTATGCTGCTAGATGTAGAGAAAAACTAAGAATTGAAAACTCGCTGGTTGAAGAGAAATTAATTAGAGAAAATAAAGAAAATCTAAATAAATAAAAAATGGCAGGTATACTCCCACCAATCTCTCGTAAAGATATTATAGAGTATACCTCCTAAAAATGCAAATACTTTTTGTAATTGGGGAGGTTTTTTTATGAGAATAAAAGTTTTATCAAATATTATAGAAGCGAGTATCTTCCATCAAGGTGAAAGATATTATTTTAAAGGAGATATGGACTCTATTTTTAGAGATGTAAGCGAATTATTAAATGTTAAGTATTAACTGGAGGAACATTATGAATGAAAATAAAAATATCAAATATACAATAGGAGCTGTTCAACAATCTAAAGCTTTAGAATATGATTTAGATTTAAAAGATGCTTTTATTCTTACATACTTAAAAGAACTTACATCTAAAAAACTTATTCAAAAAGTTATTAATAACAATACTTACTATTGGATTGACTATGATGCTTTAATTGACTATATGCCACTTTTAGGAATATCTACAACTAAGGTTATAGGAAGAAGATTTGCAAAATATGAAGAGCTAGGTTTTATAAAAAGACATCTACACAAAAGTTATTCAAAAACTAAAGGACAGTTTTCTGGATCATGGACATTTATAATGTTTGAAGAAAAATTCAATGAATTATTTGAAATTGGAAATATAGCAAATGATACTACAAAAATGGATGAAATACTTGAAGAGATGGGACTTTCTACCGAGGATACTCAAAAGTTCTCTCTGGAGCCACCGAGGGAACTTGAAAGTTCCTTCATTAGAGGGAACTCAAAAGGGCAGTCGGTGAAGCAAGAAAAAGTCAATAACAATGAGGCTTCTCAGGACTTCACCGAGGGAACTCAAAAGTGGTCTGTTAATTCTCCTAATCCTATAAATAATACTCCAATAAAGACGGATGAAAATTTTCTTGATAAAAACCAAGAAGAACAACTTGAAGTAATACGAGCTAAGGTTATAAAAAATATATTTGTTGCCAAAGCTATTCAAAAGAGTTTTGGGAACTCAAAAAACTTTGTAAATACAATTGTGATTCCTTCTATAAAAAAGAACTCCTTTGATACTACTTGTAAAGCTTTTAAAAGCTTATATGACTGTGCTCCATATGAAATCACAAGCATAGCAGGAGTCTTTTATAAAAATCTATTTATTCTTAAAAATGCTTGACTGGAGACCTCATGACTATATATCAAATTGAATTAAAAAAATTAAGAGAATCTTTAAAAAAACAGATTCAAACAAACAAAATTGAAATCTCTAAAATTGAGAGAACTCTAAGAAATCTAAAAAGAAAAAATTCAAAACTTGAAGTTAAAGTTGCTGAAGTGAATGGTGAGATTATTAAAAACAATAACGGTGGTAAAGATGTACCTGTATATTTTTGTGATACCAAGGGTATGATTTAAAATGAATTTTCTTTAAAGCAAATTATTGAAAAAAAGGAGGGAAGCTTTATGAATTTTATAGATAAAGAGAGCATAAGAGCTATCGTTTCTGGAATTATAAGCTGTATAGTGGCTTATTACACAGTGAAAAACATAGAAACATTAACTCTTATCTTTGAATGGATTAAAAATATTTTAGGGTTATAAGGGCTGTTATAATTGATAAAATAGCAGGAAATATTATAGAGCGCATTATTTCAAGAGGCAATTCTTTTGTTATGAACTCTTTATTTCTAATCAATTTATTTTGAAAGATTAATCTTCCGTTATCGGTTATGAAATATATATCCTGATATTCTTTAATATAACCTAAAGCATGATATTCGTTTTCAATTTCAACATACGTTTTCTCTATTAAATTATTTTCAAATAAATTTAAAACTCTAGACTTTGTCACATAATTTTCATCACTAAATTTTATCAATAGAGTTTCAATAGGAATTGGACCATATTTCTTTATATATTTTAATATTTTAAAATCTTTACTAACTAATTCAAACATAAAATCACACTCCATTAGGTTTTTATTTATTATAACTTTTTGGAAAGATATTTACCAAATAATTTAAAAAAAGGGGAGATTAAATTGTCAATAATCTTAGTTAAAAATAATAAAGGGGGAGTTGGTAAGAGCTGGATAACTCTTCAACTTGCTCATGGGCTACAACAAGTGTCTGAAAAAAAAGTCTTGATTGTAACATCTGACAATCAGAATAATATTCTCGAATATTCTGGAAAAGAAAAAATAATTACAAATTCTGGACTTGAAAAATGGATAAAAACAGGAACTGGAGATTTAATAAGATTGAGAGAAAATCTATTTTTTATACCTCTCAAAACATCACACTTGAACTTACACTCCAAAGATAAGTTGAAAGAGCTATTTGAGGCATTTAAACAAGAATACGCGTATATTTTAATCGACTCCACACCCGTTGTTGGAATAGATAAATATTTTGTTGATTTAGCAGACAAAGTAATTGTTCCTGGATTCGCTGACAAGGTAACCATAAATTCCATAACTTCACTTTTAGAAGGTGTTGAAGTTAGGAAAGTTAAATCAGTTATCATAAACAAATGGACTAAAACGGCTAAAGAAAGAGAATACTATGCTGGCTTAAAAGAAGTATTGGAACCCTTTGAAATACTTCTAACTACTCCAATCAATCAAAGTGCTACAATTGGAAGGTTGATTGATGAGGGGAAAACAGTATGGGAGTCTAATTCTAAAAATATCAGGGCAATACAAGAGAGCTTTGTCACTGTAATTGAGGCGATACTATGAACGCGTTAGCTAGTTTAAAGGCACGAGTACAAGAGGATTATCAAAGTTCATTTGAGTTTGAAAAATATGAGATTGAAGAAAATCTTAAAAAAGAGATTATCGAGAATGAAGCTATTATATTTCGGAACTTCCGAAATATGTCTGAATCTATGTATAAGATTTGTAAGGCTTTATATGAAAACTCACTAAAGTTAAAAGCTGAAGGTAGTTTCATGGCTTGGTATGAAAATATTGGACTTAGCAAAGATAAAGTATCTGAGCTTCTAAAAAGATATGATTTATACATGAACTTTCCAGATAAGGCTCAATATGTAACAAGCCTTTCGATTCAAGCAGTTAAGCTTCTAACTGGAAAAGAGTTGGATTTAAATATAGTCTATGATGCCGTAGAATTAGAGATTATAAAAGTTGATGACATTAGATGTTTTATAGAGGATAGAACCGCTTCAAAAGATGAAGTAATTGACTTAGAGGATAATCTTGATTATAAAGTTAATCCACTAATTCAAAAAGAAACTAAGAAGTGTATCAATTATAAAAACTTTGAAAAACTTAAAAAAAATATAACTAATATGGATTCAAAGCAAATATCTCAAGTTGAAAAAGAGATTGATCTATTTGAAAAATATATCAAAGAATTAAAAAAATCTTTAGCTGATAGAAATTTGGATTTTGATAATAAAAATAATTTAAAATTAGTCGAAAAATATGGATAAAAAGATAAAATATAAATTTCATAGAATAAATTGGACTTTGAAAACTGAATAATATCGAGGATTCCTAAAGTAAAAATTTTGGAATGAATAGAAAAAATAAATTATTCTTGACTACGTATTTAATACGTGGTATTATTAATTGAGGTGAAGGAATTGAGCTCAAAAGACCTTATTAAGATACTAAAGGAAGATGGCTGGATACACAAATCTACAGTAGGAAGTCACAAACAATTTGTGCACCCTACAAAATTAGGGAAGGTTACTATTCCAGATCCTAAAAAAGATTTGCCGATTGGAACTATTAATAGTATCTTAAAGCAAGCGGGACTTAAATAGTCCCCGCTTGTCCTCAATAAATTGTATGGAGTGATTTTATGAAAAATAATGTTATTTACCCTATTGTATTGACATATGAAGATAATAATATTTTAGTTACATTCCCAGATTTTTTATATGATAATGTTACATATGGGGAAACTATGGAGGAGGCTATTCAAAATGCTAAAGAAGTTCTAACTCTTGAACTTGCTGAATATTTAGACAGAAAAGAAGAGTTCCCTAAAGCCACATCTGGAAATGATATAAGGAAGTTTTTAAAAAAAAATCAAGAGCTTGTTTATATCGATATGTGGCTTCCATATGAGCTATCACTTAGAAAAACAATTTATAAGAAAAAAACTTTAAGTATACCAACTTGGCTTGATATGCTCGCAACAAATAAAAATATAAACTTTTCAAAAGTATTACAAGACGCTTTAAAAAAAGAATTAAATATAGATTGAATCCAGCCCTCGATATTAATCGGGGGTTTTATATTATAAATTTATAAAAAAGGTAAAGTAGAGGTAAAATAATGGGAAGAGACAATATCGTAAGTTTGTTGGATAAACTTAACAGTGCCATAAGCTTGAGTTACTGGGAACATGAAAATAAAGGTATTTTCTTATTTGACAGTGGCGTATGTGCCCATATTAAGATGTCTAGAAAAACATTTAATGAAATAGAAAGCAAATATTATAAGAATAAATTAAAAAATGTTGTCGTTGATTCTGAAATTAGAAATAAGCAATCTAGAAAAAAGAGAGTCAATTGGGAAGGATTTGAAGAATTATACTACCATGGATACGATTACAAAGATATAGCTAAAATTATAGGTTGTGGCATTGCCAGTGTAGTTAGAAAAGTTTCTGAAGACATATGTTTAGGGGCTCTTAAACCTAGAATTGGTGGAATTTTTTCAGATAGTAGAAAGATAGAACTTTTAAAAGAGATGAAAAAACAAAATAAAACACCAGAAGAGATATCTAAATGTTTTAATTGCCATAAGAATACAATCACAAAAGCAATAAGAACTTTGAAAGATAGAAAGGAACTGTGAGTAAAAAATGAAAGAAATATATTTAACTTGTAGGGAGTCAATAGGAGGAAAATATGGCGTTAGAATGTTTAGTATACACTGTAACTGAAGTTAGCGAGATGTTAAATGTCTCAATACCTACAGCTTATAGAAAAATTAGAGAAATTAATCAAAAAGCGATTACCAAGGGATTTAATAAAAAGTGTATAACATCTGGAAAAGTAAGTAAAAAATTATTTCACGAAGTCTATCCAAATTGTGATTGATAAATTTAATTAAAGAGGGTATCATATTACTGTGAAATATCCCTCTTTTTTATTTTAATAAATTAGGAGGAAATATATATGAAAAATTCAAATGGAAGTGGCTCTATTTCCAAACTAAAAGGAAAAAGAAGGAAGCCATGGGTAGTTAGATTTACAACTGGATACACAAGCGAAGGAAAACAAATAAGAAAATCAATAGGTACTTTTGCTACCAAAAGAGAAGCTCAAGAGGCTTTATATAATTATAGCAAAAATCCATTATTGTATAGTAAAAAAACTTTTAAAAATATTTTGGATCTGTGGTGGGGTACCTACACCAAAAAAGTCACACATAAAACAACTATAAGTACACACATTTATAGAATGAGAGCTTTCGAGTCACTGCACGATAGAGTCATAGCAGATATAAGATTGTTTGAATTGCAAGAGTTATTTGATAATATGACAACATCTTGGAGCTTTAAAAATGGTTGTAAAAGTGTTCTTAATATGATATTTGATTTTGCCTTAAAAAATGAATTTATTAATTCCAATAGAGTTAGCTTTATTGAAATTGGAAAGAAAGAAAAAGTTATTGACAGAAGAGTTTTTACAAAAAAAGAAATCGAGACTTTGTGGGAAAATCTCGATTCTAAATACTGCTATATAGTTTTAATTCTCATCTATACTGGAATGAGAATAGGTGAATTTCTCAATTTAAAAAATGAAGATATTGACCTACATAACTCTTGTCTTACTATAAAAGAAAGTAAGACAAATGCTGGTATTAGAATTATACCAATTTCTTCTAAAATTTTCAATTTATTTGTTGTAAACATGATAAAAGATCAGGATTATTTTGTAAAGGGAGAAACTACCTACCAATTAAGTTATTCTACTTTTAAGCCACGATTCCAGAAGCTACTAAAACTATTGAGTATCGAACCTCACACTATCCATGATACTCGCCATACTTTTGCAACTTTACTAAATAATGCTAACGCAAATCAAAGTGCTATAACTAAATTAATTGGTCACTCAGACTTTTCCATTACAGAAAATGTCTATACTCATAAAGACACTGAGAAGCTAAGAAAAGCTATCGATTTATTATGCTAATTTTGTTACCTACTTGTTACCTAAATAAAAATAATTATGATAAAATTGATAAATAATGACAATTATGATAAATATATAAATTGCAGAAAAGCATTGATTATGCTAAGAACTCAACAAAATAAGGAGGTCCCTAAATGAAAAAAATAATCTGCCACTACGATATGGACGCCTTTTATGCATCTATTGAGATTAGAGATAATCCTAAGTATAAAGATAAGCCCATTGTTATTGCTGGCGGAGTTGTCACAACTGCTAGCTATCCCGCTCGTAAGTTTGGTATTCGCTCCGCTATGAATACCTTAGATGCCAAACGACTATGTCCTAAACTTATTGTCCTCCCTGTAAATAAAGATAAATATAATCATGAGTCCAAAATTATTCAAGACCTTGTTTCAAAGATTACTCACAAAGTTGAATTTATCGCTCTTGATGAAGGATTTATTGATATAACCGATATTATTCCAAAGTTTCAGTCCACTGAGAGTTTCGCTACACTTTTTAGAAAACGAATCTATGAAATTACAGGTCTTACGTGTTCTGTAGGCATTGGTCCCAATAAATTAACAGCTAAAATCGCTTCTGATATAAATAAGCCTAATGGTCAGCATATCTTTAATAATGAAGAGGAATTTGTTGAATTTATAAAGGAAAAAAATATTCGTAAACTTCCTGGCGTTGGGAAACAATTCGAAAAACTTTTAAATAAAAATAACATTCATTTTGTCAAAGATATCTATCCATTTTCATTAAAAGAACTTGTTGCAAAATATGGGACCTCACGTGGAGAATTACTATACACGTACAGCCGTGGAATTGATTATCGTGAAGTAGAATTTAATAGAGCTATTCACTCCATTGGTAATGAAAATACTTTTAGAATTCCACTCGATTCAGAGGAAGAAATTATTAGAGAAATCGATTCTCTTTTTCAGTGGTCGTACAATCGACTTCAGAATAAAAACCTTCTCACTAAAACCGTTTCTTTAAAAGTGCGTTTTAAAAATCGTGAAACTATAACTAGATCTAAAACGCGATTTATTCCTAGCGATAATAGAGAAATTCTAAAAGAAATGCTCGATGAAATCCTAAACTCACTAAACTTAATTAACGATATAAAACTTCTTGGTGTTTCTTTCTCCAATCTGGAGAATCATTCAAATCGACAACTTGTTTTTGAAAAACTTTATTAAGCTATCTATAGTTTTTTAATTTCTTTTAGAAGGAATTAAAAAAAATTTTTGAATAAAAATTATAATTATGACTTATAGGAGGTTTTGAGCTATGGTTAAAAAATTTTCTGTTCTATTTTCTTTTGTATTACTCTTACTTCAAGGTTGTAGTATGTTAAATAGTCGAGTTGTTGCTGTAGATTCATATTCAACTATGCAGGCTTATGCTGGTACTTATTATCTTTCCACTAATACTCCTGGACTTCAACTTCAACAACAGTCATTTGAAACTATTTTACAAAATATGTTACAAGCGAAAGGTTATACTAGGACCTTTAATCAGAAAGGTGCTCTGTATAATATAGTTTATAACTATAAAATTAAAGGTCCTTATACTTCTATTGAATCGTATCCCGCGCCAGTAAATCCATGGTGGAACGGTCCATATGATGGTATTTATAACGGATTTTATGGAGATATGTGGATGAACTCTATAAGTGCTTCAACATATTTTGTTAAAAGGTTAGAGCTTTCAGCTTTTGCTAAGGATAATAATGCTCTTTGGCAAGTTGTTGGAAGTTTAAAAAGTGATGATAGTGATCCTAGAAATGGTTTTCCATATATAGTATCCGCTTTGTCTAATTATATTAACACTAACTCTAACAAAGTGGTCTATCTCAATGTTGAAAAAAACTCACAGACTGGTCAATATACTGCTACACCTTCCATGTGGTAAAAAAATAAGCTCTGTCACCATTTGGTGATAGAGCTTATTTTCACTATTTTTTTTCTTCTATAACTGCCTCTATTCTATCTACACATCTTCCGCAGCCTGATCCTGCTCCTGTCATATCTATTACTTCCACCACTGTTTTAGCTCCATTATCTATTGCAGCTAAAACCTTTCCTAAAGTAACCCCTTTGCAATAACAAATCATTGTATTTTCAGACATCTTTTACCTCCAATATATTTTTTTAAATTATACCACATAAGTATAGTATTTTCAATTTTTTATTTTGTAGTTTTGCAATTATTATAAAAATACGTTATACTGAAACATAAAAACTTATATTTAGGAGATATTTAAAATGAATGACATTAACTTAGGATTACAAATAAAAAAATTTAGAACCAATCAAAATTTAAGCTTAAAAGAACTAGCTGAAAAAATCAAGTCCACTTCTGCTCTTCTGAGCCAAATTGAAAAAGGTGTTACCAATCCATCCATCAACACTTTAAAAAGCCTTTCCAAAGCTTTGAATATACCTCTCTACAAGTTTTTTATTGAAGAAACTTTGAAAAAAGTGCATATAGTTAGAGCTCAAGATAGAACAATTATAAAACCCTCAAAAGGTGAGGGAATTTCCTATGAAATTTTAAGTCCAGAACCTCAAACTGATGTAGAATTTATGATATTAAATCTCGAACCATATGCATTTTCTAAAGAAAAAGAGATAGGACACGAAGGTCAAGAGGTAGCCTTTATACTTGAAGGTCAAGTAAAACTTAATTTAGATAATGAATCCTACATTCTTCTTAAAGGTGATAGTGTAAAAATAGAAAAATTTGTTAAGCATAGTTGGGAAAATTTTTCATCAAAATGTGCAAAAATTATCTTTGCTGTTACTATTTAATCACTAAAATAGGAGAGGTATCACCCTCTCCTAAAACTATTCTAAAAATATCCCTTTTATTCCGGTCGTTATCAATTTCACACCAGCCGACATTATAAATATCTGCATAACTCTTGAAAGTACAAACAGAACAATCTCTCCTAAAACTTTATCTAACCAATCTGAAATATAAAATAAAAATTTCATTATCAAAAATGTCACAGCAACTGCTCCTACGGATATAACTAACCCTGCCTCTTTATGAATAATCATAACTGTTGAAATTGTTCCTGGTCCTACAAGCATAGGAAAAGTTAACGGTGTTATCGCATAACGGATTGCCTCTTTTTCAGACATCACATTCCCTGAACTTTCTTTAGATACTCCAAGTCCCAAAAGATTTCTAAAAGCAACAACAACTAATATCATTCCGCCAGCTATCCGCAACTGATCCATTTCTATCTTATATAGATAGTTCATAAAAAAATCTCCAGCTATTATAAATCCTGTCACTATTCCAAATCCAGAGAGAACTATTGCATTATACATTTTTTTTCTTATCTCAGGGTTTTGATCCTTCGTCAGTGTCATAAATAAAGGCACATTTCCAAATGGATTTAAGATTCCTATAATTGTAAGAACATATGTCATTATATCTATAACGAACCCTTTTCCCATATTTAATTAGTCTCCTCTCTAATCTATCTCTGCATTGTAAGATATAAATAAAAAAAAACTCTTTTTACAGAGCTTAAATTTTAAATGGTGCCTAGAAAAGGATTCGAACCTTCAACCGCTCGGGTATGAACCGAGTGCTCTAGCCAACTGAGCTATCTAGGCAAATTAAATGGCAGGTCAAGAGGGACTCGAACCCCCAACCCTCGGTTTTGGAGACCGATGCTCTACCAATTGAGCCATTGACCTGCATGGTCGGAATAGCAAGATTCGAACTTGCGGCCCCCTGCTCCCAAGGCAGGTGCG
>NZ_CDRRQU010000027.1:0-30968 GCF_977044495.1 Cetobacterium sp.
TTTCCTGTTTCCGATCCTAGCACGCCTCCAGTCATATTCAGATCTTTTCCTACATCTACTACGAGGTTACCTCCCGATTTTATACCGGATTGTTTTACTGTTTCTCCATTTTTCCATATATTTCCGCCACCAGCGCTAAATCCTAGTTCTGCTTTCCCCACTGTATTGCTAGCGACTCCTAATGAAACATTACCTCCTGCATTTGCATTGATAGAGTCTTCTTTATATAATGATTTTTGACTCTCTATATTTAGGTTTTCTCCAACTTTAATATTGGCGTCTTTTTTAGCTTCTATCTCTGCACCTTTAATATTTGTATCTGCACCAGATTTAATAGTCAATTTTCCATCTGATTTTATTGTTGAATTTATCATCTCTTTGGAAGTGGATGAAGTTATATCCACATTTGAACTTCCACCTACTCCTATATCAGTATTTCCTCCCCATAGAGCACTGTATCCCGCTGATTGCTCCAACTGGGCTTCCAAATCAACTTTTGTTCCAGATTCACTACTTGTTTTTCTAGATGATGATACGTTTATATCATTCTTAGCATCTAAAGTTGTATTTTCTTCAGATTTAATATCTACACCCTTTAGATTTATATCTCCTTCTGTGGCTACAATACTAACATTCTTTCCTTTTATTGATGTGATATTTTCACTTGTCTCATTCTTTGTAGATTTTTCAACAGAAAGATTTACAGATTGCTTAGAATAAACACCTACAAGATCATTAAATAAAAGATTTGTAGCTGCTCCAATGCCCTGAGCAGCAAGTACTCCTTCATTAGCTTGACCACTTTTTATTGCTGCATCCATTTTAACTCCAGTATTGATTGTATCGACAACAGAGCTGCTTACTCCCTGACTTTGTTTAAGTGTAAGAGTGAAGCCATCCTTCTTTTCATTTCTAACATCCTCATATTTAGAAGTATCAACTTTCTTACCCTTAATTGTTACACTATTTTTAGCCTTGTAATCTCCACCGCCTATATCAGCAGTATTACCAGCTTTGATAGTTATATTGTCACCTTTTAGCTGACTTTCAGACCATGTAGTTTCATCTAGTTCTTTTGTTGAGTGTTCCAACTTTACTCCAATCTCTGAGCTCACAAGTTGATCCATATGTGGTTTTCCAGAAATTGTTGGAGTTTTTTCATTAGAACTATCTAATTTTTCACTGACAGTTCCACTAGCTCCCCACTCTCTTGAGACCTCTCCAGATGCCGACATATCCAATGTATTTGCACTACCACTTACACCTACACCACCGATACCTGCACTTCCTTCCACGTATACTCCTATATTTGTAGTTGTAGTTTTTTCACTGTACTCGTTCTTTCCTGCTTTAACGGACACATCATTTTTAGCGACTATTTCGGTATCTTTTGAAGAATTTAATCTGCCATTAACTATCTCAACATTATTTCCTGAATTTAGCCCTATTTTTCCACCAGTTAATATGCTACTTCCTTTTGACGTAGAGCTTTTCTTTTCACTAGTTGTATTTCCAGCACCTATAACTTGGAATCTGATATCGCTTTTATACTCGTCAATAACATTTTTTCCATCAAGAATATCAATATTATTTTTAGCATTGATAGACGTATCATTTCCTGTTCCTATATTACTTCCCTTTAGAAGCACATTATTTCCAGAGGATATATTTAAATTTCCACCTGTAGATAAACTACTTCCTTTCGATATAGAAGTCTCTCTCTCGCTTTTAGACCATCTTGCACTTAGAAGTCCACTTTCTATACTCGTCTTTGCACTGCTCTTTTTCTCAGAAGAAACCTGTTGACTATCTTTTATTACAACATCATTTTTGGCATTTAGATTTATATCTCCCTGAACATACTCATTTTTATCATCTTTGGAGATAAGTCCTTCATTGGTTCCAACAGAACTCCCTTTGATATTGATATTTTTCTCCGCATTAATATTCACATTTGAACCAATTATTTTTGATTCATTTGAAGTCGCTTTACTAGAAGATTCTCTAGAATAATTAAGGAGATTTGTGTATTCATTTTTAGAAGTAGATGAAACTGTATAAATATCGTTAACATTAACACTTCCACCAGCATTTAGATTTATACTTCCAGCATCTCCCTCAATGATATCTGCACTATCTTTCTTAAATAACTCCTTATAATAATTTATATCTTTTACTTTTGTTACATCTTTTTTCTCTTTTTGAGATACTTCAGAACCTTCATCCTTCTTCTCCTCTTTTTTAGGAAGGGCTTCCAGTCCGCTAGCTGTCAGTGATCCACCTTTGATATTGATATCGTTTTTCGAATCAATCTGAACGCCATTATGTCCATCTATTGAAGCTTTATCAGATACAACTTGGTTTCCATTTCTATCCAAACCTAGAGTTGACTCAATGTCAACTTTATTTCCCGAAAGGATGACATTATCAGCTTTCACACTTCCACCAATCATATTGATATCTCCTGAGGCATCAAGTGCAACGTTTCCTTTAGTTGATGTTATTCCACCATTTATACCACCAGAACTATTATTAGTTATCTCTCCTTTAGATTTAACTATGACATTTCCATTTGCGACTATATTTCCATTTGAGTTATTGAATGAATTAACATCTGCTACAATATCTCCACCAGTTCTAATAGTCGATAGTCCTCCGCTACCTTGAGAATTGGCTAATTTAATCCTAGATTCTTTAGATAGATATATTTGTGGAGTCAAGACTTTAACTCCATTGACTTCAATTTCAACATACCATATGATATCTTTCTTTAAGCTGTTTATTTGCTGAGGAGTCAGTGGTTTTCCAACCTTTAATCCCAACTCTTTTTCAAGAGTAACAGCATTATCTAACAATTGCTTAACGGTCTTTGTGCTAAGTTCACTAGCGTATCCAGCAGCCTCTCTAAGTATTTTAGATAGTAATAGGTACTCATAATATGCATCTCCTATTACAGTCGATGGTTTATCCTTATTATATCCTATCTGTTCAAAGAAGTAATTGGAACCATAAAACTTATTTGGATCTATAAATTCTACATTAGTCTCAAATAGAGGTTGAATCTGACCTGGTTTTGGAGTAGCTGGCTTAAATATTCCGTTCTCTCCAACTGGTATGTCAATAAAAGTAATCGGATTGATTGTTCCAGCTACCGCTACAGCTCCTGCTGTATTTCCAGTTTCTGCTTTAATTGTGACTCCATCAATAGTTACAGATCCAGTCAGTATCTCTACATCATGAATTTGCTTAATACCTTCAACTTCTTTGACACTATTAAAATCTTTAATTTGGACTTGAATATTCGATTGAGTGCTATCAATAACATTATTTCCTATTTTAACTTCAACTGTTTTATTTCCTTTTGCTTCTCCACCATCATTGCTAAGAGTTCCAGAATAATTCAAATCTTTTCCCGCTAATATTTGTGCATTACCATTTATAGGATAGAATTTGAACGAGTCTTTTAAATTCCACTTCTCCTCTTTTGGTGGGATATCTAAATCTTTCCAATTAGCTCCTAAAACTGATGAAAGCAGTTGATTTAATACTGGATTATCGTGTGCTGCTAGTGACTTATAAAATCTATAGTTATAAGTGTCATCAAAATTTTTCCCAAATAGAGCATCCCATAAGGATCCTTTGAACACACTTCCGCTATTTCCATAAGCTCCTGTACCGTACAGTCTTGTCTCCCAATGAAGTTCAACATTGATATTTTTTAATAGCCACTCTGTTGTAAGCTCTTTATAAGTGGATCTATTTATTAAATCTCCCTTAATATTAAGATTTTTACTGGAAGCAATAATTCCATTCTCATTTGTGACTTTTGATTTTTCTTTAGTTTTACCTGTAATAGTAAAGTCTCCACCTGCTAGTATTTCGCCTTTATTCTGTGCAAAAAAATCACTTCCTATTTTCGGCATAGTAACTTTAGTATAATCTAATTGATAGTAAAAACTACTACTATTCCATGTATAATCTTTTTCAAAAGTTTCAGTTTTCCCATTTAAGAGTTCTCCAGTAATTACACTAGAGTTTTCTAAAACATCAGTTTTTATAGTTAAACTTTTTCCAGCTTTAATACCACCCCCTTTATTTAATAGTGTTTCTGTAACTATACTCATATTGTCTTTGGCTTCTATTTTAGCCCCTTGGTTATTCAAAAGCATCTTAAAAATATTTAAGTTTAAATCCTTTCCAGACCATACCAGACCATTATTTATCAACTTAGTAGACTCGATATCTATATCTTTATTTCCAATTATTGAACCATCATTTAATAGAGTACCTAAAAGCTTAATTTTTAGATATTCAGGAGTTACTATTCTATTGACCGAAATATCGCTATTACTATTTATAGATATATTTTTACTTCCAATTACTTCTCCTAATTTTGATGTTTCCATTCCTTTTAATACCAAGTTTATTTCCGTTCCTGTAAGTTTAGATTTAGAACCATTTTTTATATGTTCTGTTGTTATATTTAAAGTCTCTCCGGCACCCACTTGTGAACCATCCACAGCATCAATTGATTTAACATCTAAATCTATTTTGCCTGAAGCTAGAATTTTCTTATTGTGCGCCAAATTCGATTCTTTAGAATCAACTTTTAAGTTTCCTACAATGGATACATCACCATTATCAAATCTAATGTCTCCTCCATTTTTAGAATTAACGATTTGAACGTCTCCTTTTGACTGAATATCTCCTTCACTTCTAAAATCTCCATCCAACTTAAGATCTAATCCTGAAGAACTAATATTTCCTTTACTTTTCAACGATTTAGTATTTATTGTAAGCTTTTTATGAACATGCAGATTACCTTCGTTTTCTATATCTCCTGTATTGTTAATAAGTGCTTCTCCGCCTACAGTTGTGTCACCATTTATTTCAATTTCTTTAGAATCGATTCTTAAATTTGAACCAACACTTAAATCTTTTGAATAAATACCACCATCTTTAGAATCAATGATCAAATTTTTCCCAGTGACAATTAGATTTTTATTCTCAAATCCTTTTGACTTTATACTAGCATCTTCTTTTACTTGGAATTTACCTGTATTTTTAAAGCTATCTTTAGCCTTCAAATCTAGACTTCCCTCTATAATACTATCTCCGGTTGTTTGGAAATGATTAGTTGATACATTAGCTTTACCTTTTATACTTAAATCCCCATTGCTAATAAAATCTTTACTGCCAGTATCAACAGTTGCATTCCCACCTATCGTAAGATTCCCGCTATTTTTAACCTCTCCTCTGATTGAAACATCTTTCTTTATTTGAACCTTCGACCCTTTTGTCGATTCAAAGTCTCCAGTTAATTTTAAATCACCATTTCCAGCCAATGTATCACTTGATACTAATTTGGATGTTTTTACATCTATGTCTGATCCTACAGCTAAGTTTTTTGACTCAAACATCCCCTCTAGTTTTGCTACAAGTTTTCCACCTACTGTCAAATTATTGTTTGAAAAACTATTCCCATCTATCTTCAAATCTTTTTCTACTGTAGCTACTCCACTGTTGGATACTTCACCCTGCGATTTTAAATTAACATCACCTTTTGATAATAATATTCCATTGTTCGCCAAAGTGTTAACAGTTGTTACTGCAATATTATTACCTTCCAAAACTCCTAGCGAACCGTAACTAGATATTTTAGCTTTAATCCTTTGAAGTTTTGTTCTTTCTTTAGAAAGAGTGTTGATTTGGGATTTTAAATCACTAATAATTTTAGGGTTTCTCTCGTTTTCCAATTGAGATTCCAATTTTTTAATTGTTTGATCTATTTCAACTAATCTCTTTTCATCAAAAGAGGATACAAGTTTTAAATATTCTTTAATATTAGCTTGACTCCCCATAGATACAACAGATTTACCTGTTATTAAGATATTATTTGTCGCTGTTATTCTTCGAGAGTTTAAAATATCTCCAATCGCTTTAATAAAAATATCTTCTCCTTGAATAATTCCAGTATTTGTTATATTATTTCCTTGAAGGTTCAATTTTTTGTTAGCTGTAATAACTCCATCATTAGTAACGTCCTCAGTTGCTTTAAGATTCAATTTGTCGCTGGACAACACCCCTATACTACCCGTTTTAGATAACTCTTTTTTCAGATTAACGAGTCTATCTCTCAGCGTATTGAAGTGCTCTAGCGTTTCGTTCAGTGCCTTAATTTTTTCTAAATCTGTTTCTAATTTTATTTTTTCTTCCAGATTTTTTATTCTTCCAAGGACTTTAGTTAAATGTTCAACCGAATATTCTTGGAACATATTTAAATACTTTTCAATCTCCTCCGATGAACCAGCGTTTACAAGTAAATTAACTATTATCTCAAGCTCTTTCACTGCTGTAATCTGCCCTGCATTTAAGAACTGCCCTTTTAAAGCCTGAACTAGTATGTTATCAGCGCCTATTTTTCCTGTGTTTGTAATTGCTAACTCTGAAATCAATTTTACATTTTTGTCAGTTAAAATCTCACCGTTGTTTATCAGTTCTCCAACAGAGGTTGTCAGCACAATATCCCCGTTTGTTGCAATAACTTTTCCAGCAAATGAGTTAATTAACTTTTGAGTTAAAATTGATATTTTTTGTGCAGATATATTTCCGTAGTTTTCGAATCCACCTAAAGAAACCTCTATTTTAAGTTTTCCTAGCGGATCTACGAATTCATTTAATTCTTTTTGATTTTCTCTAATCTCTCCTCTATTGATAAAGCTATTTTCAGCTTTAATATCGATATTTGCCCCTTTGATTACAGAGGATTCATGATTTATAATTTTTTTAGCATCTATTTTTAAATTTCTATCGGCTGAAATCAATCCTTTATTTTCAATCTCTTTAGTAAAGATATCAACTTGTGTTCCAATTATTCCTGTGCTAACCCATGCTATCTCATTGGAGCTATATACTTTTCCACTTTTTATATCTTTGGCTTGTAACTCTCCTTTATCACCCACAAGAATAATTAATTCTAGATTAGGTTTCCCTGATATAGTTGGAATCATAACCCCTTGAACGTCAAGTTTTTCTGATAGATTTACTACAATATTTTTTTTAGATACTATCCTGGCAGATGTTTTATCTGCTAAAGTTAAGTTCTTAGCAACAATTTTTATGCTTCCATCTGTAGATTGTAGTGCTGACTCTAAGTTGATATTTCCAGAAATATTTAGGTCTATATTGTCCTTTGCTGAAATAGAATTGATAAAGGAGTTTTCCTTATCATTACTGACACCTTTTTTTGTAGTAAGATTTTTTCCTTTAATATCTAACCTACCTTTAGAGTTAACAGAAGTTAATACGATATCTCCATTTGAATCTATCGCTATATCTTTTTCACTAACTATCAGACCCTGATGTTTTACACCAAGTCCTTCATCAGTACTTATCAATCTGATATTTTTACCATACATAGATCCAAACTCAGATGCATATATTCCGTATTTGTCTGAAGTAGTTTTTTTAGATGACACAATATTTATATCCTTTAACTTTCCCACTTCAGTTGACAGTTTATTTTCACCAGCTATGATTGAGATATCAGGCGACTGTTCCCCTTTTAATGGAGACACCTCTTTAAATATCTGGACAGTTTTTGCTAAAATATTGAAATAGTCACCACTTGTTCCAACACCATTTAGTTCAATATTCCCCTTTTGGACATCAAAATTTATATTGCTTCCCGTATTAGAAACCTTACCAGTTGAAAGAGTCACTCCGCTTGTATTAATAAAAGTAGCCCCATTTAAAGTAATTCCGTTTTCATTAGCTAGAATAAAATCTGCTCTAACTCCAAATACTTCTATATCTCCGTTGATATTAGATACGTTATTTCCTCTAACCTCATTTAAAATCACTTTAGCATTCTTAGTCAGATTAGTATTTTTTGTAACATATCCTCCTATCTGTGAAGTTCCATGCTCCATACTGTTGTTGAAAATAAGACCATTCCCACTTCCAACACTCAAATCAACAAATTTATTATGAGAAATTCCACTAGAATTCGGATCAACAATGTTAACGACATCCGTTTTATTAGCGGAAGTGTTCAAATTAGGTCCCCCATAATCTGGAATAATATTGTTACTTTCTTTTTTTCTGGACCTTAAATCTCTTGCTTCAACTTCTTCAAATTCAAACATTCCAGAAATTAGAAAGGTAATTACTAAACTTAAAGTTATTTTTCTTTTATTTTTTAAGTTTCGTTTTAAAAGTTTTTCATTAATTTTCACTTCTTTCATGATTCTCACCTTTTTTTGTTAATATCGTTTGATTATAAAGCATAATATTCTTTTATTTTAAAAAAATCTTTTTTAGGACTTAAGAAAAAAATTTTCTAATTTAAAAAAATTTTTTTAAGCAATTTTTCTAAAATAACTTTTAATTTTTTTATGCAGAATTTTAATTGATATTTTTATCTCTATTGTTTTTTTATTTCTAATATATACAATCAAAAATAGTAATAAAAATATGAAAAAAACTTAACTCTCTAAAAATATATTTTCTATAATTAGTGTATTTTTTTTATTGTAATTATATTCTATTTGATATATTTATCAAATAATTAGTATATATGTACTTTATAATTAGTACTAACATTTTTATATATATAATATCTTATTTACATATAAAATTTATATGTATTTTTTTTTAATTTTTTAATTTATTTCTCTATATTTTTGAAAGAAAAATAAAAAAAGGTCCTTCCAAAAAGACCTTTTTTAATTTATAGGTTCTAAAATTATCACTTTACCATTTTTTAGAACAACTGTATTTTTATCAAAATATACTATTTCATCCCTTTTTAAACTCATTAATTTTCTCAAATTTTTCAAATATAAATCAATTTCATCCTCTCTAAAAGCCAATATATGATTCTCTGAAATTTTCATTACATCACTATATATCTCATCTGTTACTTTTTGATTATTCTTTAAAATTATAGAATATAGCCCTGTTTCTAATTTTCCAGCTTTAAAAATATCTTTATCTACCCTTAAAATATAATCATATATGAAATCTACTCTTTTATTTTCATCATCCACGTTGTAAATACCATATTTCCCATTTTCTCCTACAATCATATAGTCTTTAGGAACCTCGTCTATCTCTTCAAAAAATGCCTTAGATAGATGAAAATCTTTTAATCTTAAAATACCGAAACGATTATTTTTTTCAAATACCAAATTGTCTTCCAAGGATGGATACAATTTTTCAAAACTACCTATCTCCCCTCTGGGCCATATAGAATAATTTCCATTTTCTGCAGTTAAAATGTTCCCATTTTTATGAACGTATATCTCATTAAATTTAAATGGCACTACTACTTCTCCTACATCATTTATCACTCCATATTCCTTATCTAATAAAGCTATTGCAAACTTTCCTTTAAAAGGTAAAATAGCCTTATACTTTGCTTCTATTAGAGGGTTCCCACTATAATCTATATATCCTTGCTTTCCATCTATAGTTACTTTTAATCCATTTTCTCCCTCTATTTTTTTTATTCTATCGTACTCTAAACTTTCAAATTTATTTTCAAGGGATAATAACTTCATTTTTTTAGCATTTTCAACTATAATTAAATTATTAACTCCAACTTCCTCTACTCTATCATAGTGCGGTCCTAATTTAAGATTGAAATCTAAATCCAGCAAACCATATTTATTATCTTTCTTAAAAAGATAATAATCCCCCATTCTTTTCACGATTTCTTTATCTATAGTATCTAACTTTTTCTCATTATACACATATGTCTTTCCTAGTTCTGTAAAAACTACTCTACTTGATTTTCCATCAACATCTAAAAATGAAATCTCTTGTAAAGAATGAGGTAGTTCTATAATTTTATTTTTTTTATATTTTTTAAATACACCAAAAAAAACAACTGATACAATAATCAATATTAAAATTTTTCTATATCTATTCATATCACCTCTCCAAACGTCCTATTAACTTCATTTTTAATTTTGTCAGTATTTTTGTTTTTTTATTATCTCTATTTTTTTCAACACTCTCTACTTCTTTAACTATTAAATTGGTAGTATATATCCCTTTTTCTGCATTACTTGGAGTTTTTATATAGATTTTAAAACTTTTTTCTTCCAAAGGTTTTAACAAGATACTCTTAGGATAAATTTCTATCCAATTTGCAAATTCGCTATCTTCACTGTTTTCTAAATATATTCTATATTTTTTATTCTCCTTTGTTCGATTATATAGAAAGAACTCCTCTTCCACGTCGCTACTAATATTTTTATCAAACTTTATAGGATATATATTTATATAGGGAAATATATAGGAATTGAAACATATAAATAATAACAACACTATTATTTTTTTCATTTTGCCTCACTTAAATCCTTAGTTGCTTGACTGTACTGCTCCACATAGATTGGAACTCTGCCTATATATTCCCCTTCTACTATTGACGCATCATCCCCATATTTTTTTAACTTATCTCTTCTCAATAAAGCATATATTTTCACTATTCTTTTTTTACTTGTTATAATCAAATCCTTTTCATTTTTATCCATCATATACTTTTCAATTTCAATCCATCTCTTTTTATTTGTCATGGCACCCTTATCTGGAAATTTAAAAATAAGTTTTTTATTCAAATCCGCTTCTAAATTATCTGTTGATATTTCCAAACTTCCTTCGCCCACAACCAAGTCTCCAATGGCTTTTACATTCACATTTTTAAATCTTATTGGCTCATAAATCTTTATTTTTATATCACTATAGGAAAATGTATATAATCCATACAGTAGTGATAGCAAAAATATTTTTCTTAAATTCATCGCTCCTCTCCCTTTAATATCCTACTTCAACTTCCATATATACACTTTTTTTGTGTTGTCCCTCTTTCGATATTTTATCTCCATATATTTTAATATAATTATCTTTTATTACTCTTTCATTGATATATTGAGGCGAGTAGATATAGGTGTCCAACTTTCCATCCTTATCTATATCTATAGCGCTCTCACTATATTTTATAGAGTAATAATCTTTTTTTTCTGGCTGCTTATTCAGTTCAATTTCAAACGGAATCTCCAAGCTTTGATCACCTATTAAAGTCGCTTCAATATCTACGTCACTAATTATCTCTAAAGGAACAAAAACATTCACTTTCTCTTCCATTAATATTGTGTATGTTTTTTCTAAAACACGTCCTTCTCTCTCTTCCAAAGTTTGTTCTTTATTCACATTCACATCTGAATTTATTGTTGGCTTAACTTGTTCTGCCACACTTACTTGTACAAAATTTAAAATAATGAAAATCATACAAACTATTCTATTCATTCTTTTCCCTCTTTAAATTACAATTTACTCAATCTTATTTTCATATCCTTTACATTTAGTACTATTCTCTCTTCAAAACCTAATGTTAAATTATTATGGTTATAATTTAATTTCATTCTCTCTCTTAAAGGCTCTATCTTATAATCAGTTCCTAAATAACTTACTTCTATAATATACTCTTCTGGAAATAATCCGCTTATGTCAAACACTCCAGTGTCATCAGGTGCTGCTAACTCAATCGTCTCTCCATCAAGATTTTTTATATCAACTAAAACATTTGAATAAAACTCCTCTATTTTCTCTTTTGGAACTTTCAAAGTCTCTGCAATATTAATTTTTCCATTAAGATTTATCATCGGTTTTATAGGTATATATACATCTACCGTCGAAGTTGACTTACTCAACATCTTTACCTCATTATTTCCCAAACTGTATGATGGTTTTTTTATTTTTACTTTTAAACTATGTAATATTCCATTTGAAATACCATAAAAAGTTCCATCCCCATTTGAATCTGTAGTTACCTTTTTATTACCTATCTCAACATCCACACCATCTATTGTTTTCTCTCCAATGTCATAGATGTTATTATTGTTATCGTCAATAAATGTTTTTACATTGACTCTTGATACATCCAAATTATCTATTTTTTCGTTTGGTTTTTTTAAATCAATAGTTTTATCTACGCCAAATTTAAAATCTCTATTTCCGGTTTTATCTGCATTTGTTTCAAATGTAAACCAATCCGCCACATTTACCGTAAATTTAAACGTTAGCATATCTTTTCTCTCTTTACTGTACCTAAACTCTGTTGAAAAATCTAAAAACCCTTTAAAATTATTATTATACAGGGTTACTGCACTTTCATACTCCTTACCTGACTTCACCCATTTATTTTCAAACTTCATAGTCATATTTTTCCATCCATTATAATAGGTATTAACTGTATATTCATTATCCATAGAGTCATTTAGATTCAACTTAAAATCTGTTCCAATAAGAAATTTTTTATATGAAAAGTTATTATTCACTCCTACTAAATTTCTTTTTTCTCTTTTTAAATTTCTATGCTTATAAATCTCTTCAAATCCATATTCCAAACTTGTATTTTTTAAAAAATCGTATTTTATTTCATATTTATTTATCTCTTTTTCATCATAGTAACGCCCTTTACTCTCTCTTGATGTAAAAAATTTGTATTTGTCATACCTTAGCTCTACTAAAGCCTCGTATTTCTTTTTATCTTTTAAATTTTTATCATCAATATCTATATTATCTGTAAAAACTTTTTCACTATCCAATTTAAAGTTATATGAAACTCCTCCATATATTCCTCCATAAATCAGCGATAATTTTCCCTCATCATAATATTTTTCTCCCTTTGGTGTATCTATGATATCTCTTGTCAATCCTCCACCTAAAGTTAATCTATCTGTCACTCCATATAAAACATAACTCGATGATACATATCTATTATCTCTTTCATCTACTGACAATCTATATTCAGCTTCATTTTTATTTTGTTTGTCATAATCTTCTATTGTCTTTATCTCTTTTATTTCAATTTTTCCATCTGGCTTATAAATTTTTAATTCATAATCTCTATCACTTTTTATCATATCATTTGAGAAAACTACTTCTCCGTTTTCCTCATTTTCAATAGCTATTGGAGTTCCCATATATATAAGTTCCGCTCTACTTCCGATAGGAACTTTCTCCTTTATCACTATTTTATTTCCAAAATTATAGAATCCTTTATCCTTATAAAAATTTAAACTCCACTCTCTTTTTTTACTACTTCCTATATTTTTTATATCAAATGAATGGTTCTTCCATACATCAGCATAATTTAAACGTACTTCTCCTAACTCATTTTCTCTGATATCATAATCAAAAAATAGCTCTCCGTATAGTAGTCCTCCTTGGTACTCTAGCGTTCCTTCCCAATCTTTTTTGTATTTTCTCTCTCCTCCTATTTTGGAAAAGTTTTGGTTTAACTTTACTCTCGTATATCCTAAATCAAACAGCCTTTTTTGATCTTTATAAATCAGTTCATTGATACTATTTTTTTTATTCAGTTTCTCCTCATTCAAAACTAATAGTTCTTGGATTTCATCTGGAGTTGAAAAAGTTAGATACATATTCATCTCTAAATTTTTAGTATCTATATCTAAAAAATTTAAAAATAACTCAGTAAATACAGCTCTAGATAGGTACATTTCATCATCCTCTACTATGTACCATTCCCTTTCCTGAATATTTAGTCGTTCTCCTCCTTTCCATATCTCATTATTTTTTAAATTTAATACAATTTTTTCTAAATTTTCCCCCAAATATAATTCAAGCTTATCATCTTTCTTCTTATAATTTACCAATTTTATAAGACTAAAAAATTCGTTTAGATTAAGATATAAGTTTCCATCTTTTTCAATCACTGAGTATAAAGTGGAAACTCTATTTCCATTTACTTTTAGATTATATAATCCCTTACCATTGTTTCCACCAGTTATTTCACTGCTCAATGCTTCATAAACTTCATCTGTTATCAAGTTATTTTTTTTTAACTCAATTAAATCATTTAGCGTGTAATCTGAAGAAAATAATGTTGTAGTTATAAATATAATCATACCTATGATTTTTTTTCTCATCTTATATCCCTTTCTATAAAATAATTGATTGTCTTTTACAAAGAATTAATTACTGTTTAATCCTTTATAAAAAACAACACAATATTGTGTTGTTTTTTATGTTAGCTAGTCATAGATACATTATCTACTTTTACTTTTACCCCAACAGATGTATCCACAAATGTCCCTGTATCAGCTCCTGTTTCTACTTTCGCTCCAACTGTTAAAGTACCCAAATATGAATTATCCGACTGCTTTGCTAAAGTAGACAAAATATATGTTAAAGTTACATCATTGGAATTTGCTACATCCCCTGTGTTTACATTTACTGTAGCTTTTTTATTATCATTTCCAGCCACTGTTCCTCCTACTAAAGTAACTGTCGGAGCATTTGTTAACTCCACCGGTTTTCCATTTCCCATTACCTCAATTTTAAATGTACCATCCAGTTGCTGATTTTGACCTTCAATCAGATTTCCAAAATCAAACTCTAAACTTCCGCTACTTACACCAGCATTTTTCATTGGTGTTACGACTAATACTTTAGAAGTTTTACTATCTAGAACCGTTCCAACTACCTTAACTGGCAAGTCTGCTGCTGCTGTTCCACCCGATCCTGTTCCTGTTACTGGTACCGCTACTGCACCAAAAGATGTCGCTCCTATTACCAATAGTGCTCCCAATAAATATTTTTTCATTTTAAATCCTCCTCAATATAGTTATAAATTTATATTTTTTAAAAATATTTTAAATATTTTTAAATTGCAAACTCTTTTATATCTCCTAAATTTGTATTATAAAGGATGACTGTCTTTATATCTTCCTCTTTATCAAAGTTTTCCAAAAATATCTCTACCTTTTTCTTCTTAAGTCCACCCACTCTTCCAATCAACCTAGTGTCCAATTTTGTTTTACTTTTATTATAAAACTTCACCGCTAGCTCTATTGCTGAGTGAGAACCGTTTTCTACCTCCATTTCCACTTTTATTCTATTTTTCTCTTTTTTAAATTCGATACTACCTATATTGATGTCCTTACTTAAATCAACTTCTCCACCATATCCAGTCATCGTTATAGTTGGAGATATAACAACTCCAGCATTACCTCGAATTGTCTTTTTTCCCTCATTTTTTTGTAAAGTTGGTACCACTATTGGCATCAAATTTAAATTGAATGAGTACTCCCTTTTTTCTAACTTAGCCTTTGAATTTCCAAAAAGTTTAAAACTGGCATAGGATTTCGGATCCACCGTCACTATCTTTGGATATGCAGTTAATATTTTTGATAAATCTATGTCCTCATTTGGAGAGGATATAACAACTTTATACCTTACTTTATTCATTCCATCATTAAAAACTTTATACTCTTTGTAGCTACTTGAATCATCTATTCGTTGATCAAAATTGATATCATCTATCCTGAATGCTAAAGAATTAAAAAACACCACTAGATATAGCATCAACAAACCAAAAATTTTTACGTACAATTTTTTTTCTCCTTCATTCCCCTCTCCTTCTCTAAATTTTTAATTCAAAAAAATATTAATTTATTAAATTATTCAAAGACTTATAAACAAATACCGATAACACTTTAACATAAAATTTAAATAAAATTGTCCTATTTAGGAAAATTTTATTGTTATTTTTTTATACCATTATCTGGATAAATACATAATATTTAAGGAGGTTTAACTATAATGTCAAAAGTATTCTTATTTTTTATTTTGACAACACTTTGCTACTGTTTTGAAATCAACTCTGTCAAATTTGATAAAAAAGTTTTAAAAAATGAAAGTGTTGAAAAAGAGTTTATACTTAGAAATAGTACTAAAAATCATTTGAAATACACTTTACAAATTGAAGAGAATAGTAAAAATATTCAAGTTCAGCCAAAACAACTTGTTATTGAAAAAGGTAAAGAAAAAAAGTTCAAAATCATTGTAAAAGGTGAGGGTGATATTGGAGAAAACTTTTTTCACCTTCTGCTGAAAGAAGATATTTTAAATAAAAATCTAACTATTAACAAAACTTTTAGAATTAAACAAAAGTACATCTTAGGTGATGTATAATGTTAAAAAAAATTGTCAATATCTTAATTATATTTCTCTTTATTTCATTTAATCTTTTTTCTGAAATTATAAACGAAAAAATTTTTGATAATCCTATTAGAAAAGTTACAACGATTGAAACAAAAAAAGAGAAAGAGAAAGCTAATTTAAATATTACTGTAAATAAAATTAATCCTGTTAA
This sequence comes from Cetobacterium sp., assembly GCF_977044495.1. Lineage (NCBI taxonomy): Bacteria > Fusobacteriati > Fusobacteriota > Fusobacteriia > Fusobacteriales > Fusobacteriaceae > Cetobacterium > Cetobacterium sp. The sequence continues at coordinate 16,190 of NZ_CDRRQU010000027.1, forward strand.
AATCAGTGGAACTATTGAAAACAATGAGTTAGTTATTCCACTAAGCAGTGATATCTTAAAGAATTCCGATAACTCATACTTTATCCCAGTAAAATCTTTAAAAGATATCCCTAATATTGTAAATAAAGATAAGTTATTTACAACTTTAAAAAGAATAGATTCATCCAATTTTCAAAAGTTTGATTTCAATAAAAAAACTCTAAGATTAAAAGTTAAAAATAATGAGTTTAACGAAGGAATGCTTATATATAAAATAGATTTGCAAAGTAAAAACATTGATAAAGTGTTTCAGCTCGATAAATTAGAACGAAATATTGTATACCACGATGCTGGAACTCTAAATCTTTATGTTGATTCCACTGCTTCTGGATCATATATTAAAATTGGTGGCGATATGGGAACCGCTCCTAACTGGCAAAATTTTAATAATCCTACTAAAACTCATCCTCTTTTGTATCATAAAGTTGATAATATAAATATAGAGGGAAGAATACTCGAAGTTGTATCTATAAACGATCGTAATAACTTTCAAAATCACCATTGGTATAATAAAACTTATCATGTTTTCTTTGAAGGAAATGGTTCTGATTGGAGAAGAACTATTATGTATCCCAGACAAGAATATAATAGTAAAGATGATTTTTTTAACGTAATGTGGGCCAGTATGAATACACTAACTTTTAGATTTAAGATTAGAACTAACTCAACCACAAAAGAATATCAATCATTTACAATAAATATCTATCGATATGATCGAAATATATTTAATGGTACTGCTATACTTAATTTAAAAGATCTTCCAAATAACAGCTGGGCTGGATGGAACCCTGAAGTTGGCGGTCAGGCTGCTGCAGACTTTAAAGAGCACAGTATCGATAGAGCTCCTATTTTAAGCTTTAGTAGTTCCAATCTTTTTAATACTATGGGAGTGGCTAATAAAAGTATTCTAAATAAATTAACGATAACTAAAAATGGTTCAACTACCACTTATGATAATATCCAAGAAGATTATTTTAAAACTAATCGCTCTTTAACTCATACTGGAGATAACTATGATTTACATTTTACATCCAATGGTAAATTTTATATAACTAAAAAAAATGGTGGAACTTATACAGAAAGGGTTCAAATTCGTGCAGAATACCTTGGAAAAGCTCTGGGAAGTTTAGATTTAACTGTCAAAAATGAGGAGTTTGTCTTTATTGATCTACCTGATGTTCTCGATTTTGGCTATATGATTTTTGACCCCTATAACAACTATCTAGAAGTTGAAGACATCTTCCAAGTCAATAATATAAACGACCTAAATATATCTTTATCACTGAGAGAAGAAAGTGGTGAAATGACTTTAGTAAATGACTCTACAGGTGCTGAAAATAAAAAAATTCCACTTTTGTCAGTGAAATTGGAATCTCTTGGAAAAAATGTTGATAAAAGAGTGGAGATGATAAAATTAACTGCATTAGCCAAAATTAATAAGGACCTTGTTCCCGGAGACTACCAAGGAACTGTCAACTTGATTGTAAATATTGAATAAACTACTGAAATATAAATATAATTTTTTGGCCACAGTGAACTGTGGCCTTTTTTAATTCCATGGGCACTAAATTTTTAAAGCCTCCACTATCTCTAACTCCCCAATTTTTCTAACTGGATAGACTCCGCACCCCAATCCAATTCCTGCTGTAAAAATTAATCCTCCAATTATCTCTACAAGGTTAAAACATGGTGGTATTTTTAAAATTCCTCCAATTAAATAAGCTCCTCCAATTCCAGCTACCAACCCTAATATTGTACCTAGTCCAACCATTATAGCTGCCTCTATCAAAAATATATCTTTCAAAACCTTTTTATTCACACCCATAGCTCGAAGTATCCCTATGTGTGTTCCTCTTTCTCGAATTGATGATACAATCAAATTCACTACTCCAATTCCTCCGACACCAAGAGCAATAAAAGAGAGAATAAATAGACTTTTACTCACAAAACCTCTTATTCTCTCCACTTTTCTATAGATATCTGGTGTCTCCAAAACTCTCACTTGTTCCTCTTTACTTCGAAACTTATTGAGCTCTAATAATATAACTGGTACATATTCCATAGCTTCCTCACCTTGTGAAAAAGATATAATTAAACTCTTATAATCTTTTCTTCCAAAAGTTTTTTCAAAAGTTTCGCCACTTAAAATAACTCTATTTCCTACTTTCATAGTTTCAAAAGGACTTTTCTCTTCATACAGATCTCTAACTAGAAAATTTTTCCTTCCAACCCCAATTTGTAGTTGTATTTTTTCACCTACACTTTTGTCTAAAAACTGAGTTTTATCTAGAACTACCTCCTCTATCTTTAAATTTGGTAAGCCCATAGCTCTTAACGCTCTTTCACTGTATCCTCTAAATATTACATTATTTTCAACTTCTCTCTCCTCCGGAAAAACTGCGTACTCCACAAAAGACAATCTCTCAATAAGTTGTAAATCTCGTTTACTTAATCTACCTCCTCCTATAAGAATTTTATTTCCTCCTATAGCAGCAAGATCACTATCTATTATATTTTTTGCAGCGTCCCCCAGTGATATTGTCAGCACTAGGGCTGTCGCTGCCGTTACCACCGAAATTAAGGGAAATACTGCTCTAAGTACATTACCAGTGAGAAATCTATAAGCCATCCAGAACTTCACTTAACTCACAGCCTTTACTCTTTCGCCATTGCTCACTTTAAATGGATTTATTACAACCTCAGTTCCCAATGGTATATTTAAAACTTCATAATCAGTCAATGTCTTGGCTCCCAGCTTCACCTCTGTCTTTCTAACTTTTCCATCCTCCACTACATATATATAGCTCTTATCACCCTCCTCTACAACAGAGAACGACGGTACAGTTGCTACACTTCTTGTGGATTCATTTGTTATCTCAACATCTGTTATAAAACCTGGTTTTAAGTTATTTTTTTCACTAATTTTAACTTCAACCTCTATAACTTTATCTTTTTTTCCACCCAATACACTTTCTCGAGCTACACTAGAAACTCTTGAGACAACTCCCTCATAAGTTAAGTCCCCCTCAGAAGATGAAGCTCTGACTATAGCTCTTTGATTTAGTGCGACGCTTGACGCTTGATACATTGGAATTTCAACTTTTACTATACTTTCCCCTTTTGGAGATATAGATAACAATCTTTGACCACTGAAAGTGTTACTTCCCTCCATCACATCTATTCCGGTAATAAGTCCAGCCACCGGTGCTTCAAGTGGTTTTTTTAACTGCTCAGCACGACGAACTAAAATCTCATTATTAAGTTGTAATTTCTCTAAACTTGACGCCAATTTTGCCTCTTCAATTGCTAGCTCTCTAGTTAAACTTTCAAAACTTACAGCTGAGAGTGCTAACTTTTGTCTATTCAGATTCAGATCTGTCTTTAAATCTTCAAGCTCAACCAACTTTTTATCAGCTTCAGTTACAGCTCTATTTGCCTCTGTACTAGAAACTCCATCAGCAGCTAATAACTTTTTATAAGCCTCAGCCTTATCCCTTAAAGTTCTAGCCTCCGCCGTTATAACTGGGAGTCTTCTTTCATCCCCTTTTACCTTTTCCTCCAAATTTTTCATTTCAAGTTTTCTATTATCTAACTCTAACTTTAAAGAACCTCCTTCAAGGTCAGCTATTCTAAGTTTAACATCCTTTATATCCAGCTCATTCACTCTAAGTTCCTTGTCATTTTCAATCACACTTTTAGTACTAAAACTAAGTAACTTATCTCCAGTATTCACCTCTTCTCCAACTCTAACAAAGATGGATTCTATCAATGACGGTGCTTCGATATACACAGGCACCACTTCTCCAGGTGCAACTATCCCTGCATAAAGTGTGGAACTAGATAAATTCCTGATATCAATTTTTGAAACTTTTACCTCTTTTTTACCCACTCTATTTATCACAGCATAACCACTTAAAGCTAATATTACAGTAGCTATGCCAATTATAATTTTCTTATTCATAAAATTCACCTACTTACCTATAAAGATTTTCATACTCTATAACTGCTAAAACTAGTGACCGCTGAAGCTTATAGTAGTCCTCTTCAGCTATTCTCAACTGATTCACTGAATTCAAATAATCAAATGTTGTCACTAGCTCATTATCATATCTTAGGTTATCTATTTTCAAGTTTTCCCTCAATAGCTCCACTCTTTTCTTTTGAGCTTCACTTTGACCAGCCAATGACTCTATCTCTCTGATTTTATTTCTCATATCCAACTCTATTCCACGGATATTGTTATCATATTTTATTTTAGCCTGTTCTAAAGCGTATCTCTTTTGGTCAACTGAATCGAGAGTTCCTCCCCACTCAAATCTATATCGAAATCCGACTTCAACCATTCCCTCATTTTTAGTGACAAGTTTATCTCCAACTTTCTCTTTAAACTTATGAGACGGTTTCACATAAAAGGATGGGTAAAGGTCTGCTTTTGCAATTTTTACATCATATTCAGCTATATCCACCATCAGTTCCTGTGTCTTTCCCAATGTCGTATTTTTAGGATCCTCCACTTTTTTTATAACTCCTATTGACTTCAAGTATTGTTCTGTATCGAACTCATCCAAAGTTATTTTTTTATCCAAATCATATCCAAGTAGTTGCATCAGTGCCTCTTTTGCCCCTTGCTCCTTCTGAGCATTTTGAAGATTTAATGCTCTATTGTTTTCTATATCGGCCTCGACCTTCAAAACTTCAGACTTTGGTATCAACTTGTTCTCTTTATATAGCCCATCAAGTCTATCTCTTTGTTTTTGCAGAGCTGCCAATGTAGCCTCTGTAATCTCATATTGTTTTTTGTAGTTCAAAGCTTTAAAATATTCATCTACTGAGGTCTCCTGCCAAGTATATAGAGATAACTTTGAATTTTCTTTAGCCATCTCCAACTCTTTTCCAGCTTTTTTATATCCATATACCATTTTCCCACCTTGAAAAATTGGTATGTAAGCCTCTATCTCCTTGAATCCTATCCCTTCATCTTTTACAATTTGCCAATCCTCCTCTGTAGAAAGATTTATTGGTGGTAAAATTAAGTTCTTTAATGCTTTATTTTTCCCCTTCTCCTTTATTTTTACATCCAACTCTTTGACCCTAACCTCTGGGTTGCTAGTTTTAACCCTATTAAGAATCTCTTCCAATCCAAGTTCCTCTGAGTATGCTCCGAATGATAGAGCTATAAATCCAGCTATTAGACTTTGTTTCCTCACTCTTTTTTTCCTCCTTTTCCAGCCTCATAATACTGGTCATTCTCTTTATCTCTCTCTCTCCAACGAGTTTTTTCAAGACTTCTAAGTCATCTGAACTATAGCCTCTTTTCTCCACTCTATGTGCATCGCTTCCCAAAACATCTATCTGATTTTTTTTCAGTAGTTTCAATATATGTCTTGGTTTTTTTCCACCTATATTCACTTGTAATCTACAACCCATTTTTCTTAATTCTAACAAGTCTTTTTCTTTAAATTGAGTATATCTCTCCACGTGTGCAAGTATCGGTATAATACCCATATTTAAAATTTTTTTAATCATATATATTCCTATACGTGGCATTGTAAGAGGAGAAAACTCAACTAAAAGAAATTTTCCCTCTATCAAATTATATTTTTTTTCCTCTAGTATTTTAAAAATACTTTCATCTAGATATACCTCATTCCCTCTTTGTAACTTTATATCTAAACATAGATTTTGGCATCTCTCTTCCAATATTTTAAAATTTTTCTCATAATTTTCATTATAAAACTTACCTTTACCATAATGAGATGTCAAATAGAACTCTTTAAAACCTAAACTCATACCTTTTCTTAGAATTTCGATAGACTCTTCTAAAGTTTTTGGACCATCATCTATACCAAAGAGTATATGAGTATGAATATCTACCATCTTTTCCCCTTTTGGTCTCCACTTAATTGTCTCTTATAGTTCCTTTTTATCTTTTCTATGACACCTTTGATACCTTTTTGTGGCTTATAGACTTTAGTAAAAGCTTCTGTCTCTTCACTGTAATAGTCCTTATAATATGAGTAATTATTATTGTAGTAACCATAGTTTCCATATGAAAGTCCGTTTTTATCGACCTTATTTACAACAAAACCATATATATTAGCTTTAGCATTTTCTAACATAGTTTTTCCAAACTCCAGCTCCCTTTTTGCAACTTGATCATATGCTACAACGTATACAACTCCATCACAATGTTTGGATAGTATCGCTGCATCACTTGCTACAATAAGTGGAGGTGTATCCAACACTATTGTGTTGTATTCTTTTTTTAGTTTGTCCAAAAGAGTTTTCATCTTATCACCTAAAAATAACTCTGTCACATTGTGAGCTACATTTCTGGTTGGAAGAATATCTAAATTTTCCTCTATATTTTTTAGAATTACCTCCTCAACTCCACACTCTCCTGAAAGAACCGATTCAAGTCCCCTTTCAAAACTTATTCCAAAACTTTCATGAGCCCTAGGTCTTCTAATGTCACAATCTATCAATAAAACTTTCTTTCCTGTAATAGCGATACTCATTGCATAGTTAGATGCTATTGTACTCTTTCCCTCCTTTGGTGTCGTACTTGTTATCAAAAGTGTTCTCTCCATCTCCTTTTCATTCAAAAAGTGAAGATTTGTCCTAATCACCCTAAGAGCTTCATTCATTTCATGATTAGTTGCATCTTTAAAAAATAGTTGTCTTTTAGTTTTCATTTTTACCCCCATCAACCAAAGAGATATTAAAATCTGGAACCATCCCAAGCATAGATGTCCCTAAAACTTTCTCTATATCTTTTGGTTTACGCAGTTTACAAAAGAAAAATTCAACTACAAATGCAACCATACATCCAGCCATACCTGATAGAACAAAAGAGATTGCTAGTATCAGTCCTCTTCTTTTAGGTAACGCTTCCTTTGGAACCTCTGCTGATTCAACCACTTTTATATTTTGAAAGTTCATCACCTCACGAACTTTCAATATAAATTCATTTCCTATTTCATTGACTATCGCTGCAGCTTGTGATGGATCTGAACTCTTATATGTCAACTTCAAAAACTCAGTGTTACCAACAGGGTCTATTGTTAAACTCTTTTGTAAATTTTTTATATCCATATTTAAATCGTATTTTTTTATTGTATTGGCTAAAATCGTTTTACTTTTTGCTATCTCAGCATAAGTTGCCACAAGTTTCTGATTTACTGACAACTCTCCATTTTCTAATGAACTTGCACTAAAATTTTTACCGCTGGATACCATCATAGTCATCTCAGCTTTATAGATATTTGGTCTAGTTGCTGCAAAAAAAACTCCCAGTGCAAAAACTGGTACAGCTATTAATACAATTAACTTCCATCTCCTAAGAAGAGTAAAAACCAAATCCATTAAGTCTATCTCGTCATCCTCGTAAAACTCATCAGTATAAAACTCATCTCTTTTTCTCATAATTTCTCCTCGTATCTTAATTGTTTATATCCTATCTAAAATACTCCCCAAACATCTCTAACATGATAATAATATCTGGATCATAGTACACACCACTAAATTTTTTTAAAACTCCTATCGCTTCCTCATGATTTAAAGTTCTTTTATAAGATTTTCTATTTCTTAACGCATCATATGAATCTGCTACACTCACAATTCTCGCCTCTATTGGTATTTCTCTATCTTTTAATTTAAAAGGATACCCTTTCCCATCCCATCTCTCATGATGATATGCTACAATATTTTCCACAACACTACTTCTATCTCTATCTTTTAAAATTTTTAATCCCAACTTAGTATGATTTTTTAATACTTCAACCTCTTCATCTGTTAAACTCTCTTTTTTCTTCAATATCTCACTACTTATTAGTGTTTTCCCTAAATCATGGAGGTAAGCTCCTCTTTTTACTTCTTTACACCGCTTTTTATCTAAACACATCAGTTCCGCTAGGATTTCTGAATATTCTGCTATTCTAAACGAGTAGTCTCTTATCTCCTTATTAAAATTATACTCATTTATCGACCCCCTCGTTTTCTTCTTTTTAAAAATCCTATTTTTTAAAGCAACTAACCCATACACACTATCCAACCCCCTATTTATTTTTTTGCGCTCTCTTTCCATCTCTCCTCCAAAATAAAATATAATATTTTTCTTTTACTATTATATTTTTTAGTGTATAATAATAAGCATATTTTCGTATATATACTTTTTTTTAAAAAAATATATTCAAAAATCTATATATTGAAAGTTTAAATTTTTTTCACTATAATCCTATACAAATACAGTATACAAAAAGATGGAGGATACGATAGTGGAAATTAATTTAATTGAAGATGAAATTATGTTGCTTGATTCCAATTTTTTTATTGTAAAAAAAGGTGAAATTATTGTAAGATATGTTTTTGAAGACGGAAAAATTTTAAATTTTGAGTTCCCTCTGAGAGCCGGTGAGGTCAATGGTAATTTTTTCAATCTTTTTCCTGAAGATTCACCTTTTTACAATGAAGTTACACTTGAAATTCAAGCCACTCAAGAAAGTGTTATTGAAGTTTTCGAACTTAACTCAAATAAAAAAGATTTTGAAATATTTAATAAAATAATCTTACAACTTGCAAAACAACTAGTTATTAAATCTTGGTTCCAACTATACTCAAAAGAAAATTTTATTCTTTTAATTTTAAGAATCTATACGCAAAAATATAATAAGCTTTTAAAAAAATATGTAAAACACGAAATATTTAATATAAGCCGAAGTCAATTTTACTTACTATACTCAAAATTAAAAAAACAAAAAAATATTATTGAAAAATTAGGTTATATTAAAGTTTGTTAAATTTAATTTTTAGGAGGATTGATTCTTATGAATGCAAAATCTTTAAAAAGAGTTGATGTTAAAGTTATAAAATATTTATATCACAACCACTCTTTAGAAAATGAAATTTTAGCTAAAACTTTAAATATGTCTGTTTCCAATCTTAGACTTTCAATTGCTAGGATTAACACTTATTTAACAGAGACAGGTCAAGGTAGATGCTATATAAAAAAAGAGATAGCTTACCTTGAAGTAACTACCAACAACCTGAAGGCTATCTTTTCCTCGTTAGATTGCCTTATCTTCTCATCAGAAGAGAGACAAGAGTTTCTAATTGCAGATTTATTATATAAAAAAAATCTAATATTAAATGACTATCTCACAGTTTTTGATATAACTAGAACAACTATCTCTTCCGATATAAGAGGAGTAAAAAAATTTCTGAAAAAGAACAATTTAGAAATTTCTTCATTACCTTTTAAAGGGTTATACTTAGAGGGAAGTGTTATCGACAAAATAATTTTTTCAATAAAATATACTTTTAAACTTCTTTTAGAAAAAGATTATGATATATTCTTCAATAAAATATACTATAAATATTTTGATAGCAAGAGAGAAAAAGAACTTAGATTTCTTACTAATTCTATAATTGAGACTATAAATAAAGTTTATAATATACATCCAGACTACTACTATAAAAAATCTATAGTAGCTACACTTTTATATATTGATGTTCTTTCTTCTCAGGGAATTGAGATTGATAAAATAGAACCTCATCAAAAAAGTAAGCAACTATTTACCGAGTTAAAAAAACTTTTACTTGAAAATTCTAATATTGATAAGTTCTCCTTTTCTGATAATGCTATCAACCTCTTAGCTTACGCTTTGATTGGAACCTTTCCTAATTACTCTTTTAGGAAGGGATTTTTAAACAATGACAAATATCATAACTTCATTAATTTTTTAAAAGCTAATTCTACTTTGAGTCTAAATAAAGAACAAACTACAACTATTATAAAACTTTTAAAATTTTTTGAATGTAAAAAAGAGTTCAATATAGTGTCTCATAATAAAATGCTCAACTATAATCTGGATTACAATTTTTTAAATTTTAATCTAGAAACTGTTCTCTCAGAGTATTCAATCAATATCTCTGAAGAGGATAAGTATTACTTAATTTTATTTTTAAAAAATCTTAATGTTAATAACGAAAAAATATTAATTCTAGATATTACCCATGACTGCTGGATAGGGAAAATCATAAAAACTCAAACTCAAATAAAGCATCCCACATCCATGATTAAACTTAAAAATCTATCTCAATGTGACTCAACTTTTATTCGTAATTTTAACCCTAGTCTTATTTTATATAACGGTTTTAACTTCGATGAATTTTATCCTGAAATTCACATTGATCACCAAGAAATTCTTTTATAGATTTATATTTTTACTCTTAGTCCCTTAGTATATTAAATATACTAAGGGACTTTTTAATTTTAGAAGTTAAACTTATACCCAAATCCCAAAGTTACTCTTGAATAATCATAATCTTTCTTAAGCTCAGATGTAGAATTCTTTACTTTTACTTTTGCTTCATTCACTTGATACATTGCATCCACGAAGAAATTCTTATACTCTACTCCTAATCCAACTCCATAGTATAATCCATTATCCATTTTAGTATCTAATTTTGTTCCATCATCAGCTTTTGAATCTCCATTTACAAAGTTAAATGAGTATCCTAAGTTAGCTTTTAAATATGGCTTTACATCTCCTCCTAATACTGGTAAGCTATACTTTGTTCCAATATATACTGGTAGTGAATCATAGCTTGCTAACTTAGTTTCAGAAGTCATCATACCATTTTGATGAGTCTTTTTCTCTGCTCTTCCATGATTTTGATACACTACTCCCAATCCAACTTCAAAGTTTTCTGCTACTTCCACTGTACTTTCAAGACCTACCTCATATCCTATAGTGTCTGTTCCTCTCTTATTTACAGCATTTCCTTCAGATTTTACTGAATCATATTTAGCTCCTAAATCTCCACCTATTCTTCCGTAGATATTATAGATTGACTCTCCTTTTACTACTTCCTCTTTTTTTTCTGGTTCCGCTACTAATGGCATTGCAACTATTGTATCAACAGGTTCTACCTCAACTACCTCCTCCTGTACAACTGGTACCTCCGGTAGCATTTCTTTTGCCATTACTGTATTTGCTACAACTAATAGAGCTCCTAATAGTATTGTTTTTTTCATGCAAATCACTCCTTTATTTTATAATTAAAGGAATGACCTCTCTATTATAGAGAGATCACACCTTTTGGTAGCATATTGTTATATATATTGTGGATTTCTACTTCGCAACCTAAGTCATATTTATCCAATATCTTATCTTTATTCCAAAGTTCTACTGTATAAAAATCACCTTTTTTCTCAAAATATGCTTTATTCACATTATAAATTAATATAGCTTCTCTCTCTTCTGTCATTATTTTTAGTCTAAAAACGTTACCTCTTCCTAATTCCTCGTCTTTAGAATTTTTAATCACTACCTGAAAGCTGTTATCTTTTTCACTAAAATCTTCCAAAATAGTCATTACACCTACATCCTTTGTCACTGGAAGTTTTTCTGAGAATACCTTCGTTGTAAGTTGTAAGTTGTTTGCAGATATTAACATATCTTCTGAGTTTATTTTATCTCCAATTAATCTAACTTTTACCTTCATTTTTTTTAATGCTTCCTCCTTTTTCTTCTCTATCATATAAATTTAACCAGGGGATTTTAAGCTATCAGTGTCAACAATGTCTTTGTTAACTCACTGATATTAACCTTCTCATCACATTTTGCTTTGTAAAATTCTGAGAAAAACTCACCGTCATGAGCTAAATCCTCATCATGACTCTTTATTGTATATATAAGTTCTGCCTCAGTTAACTCTCTTCCCAAATACTTTGTATTTAACATTATTCTAAACTTTAAAAATATTGTCAGCATAGTAGCTTTCATCATAAAGTATTCTGGATTATAGTACATCTCCTTATTGAAAGTAAGACATAAGAAATAATTTTGAAGGATTGTATTATAATCCTCTTTCCACACCTTTTTTAACTCATCTAGCTCACTCTTTGTTAAAGTGAATGAATCCGAAGCCAATATCTTCTTGTCCATCTCCAAATTTCTATTCAGACCAATCAGTCTTAGAAGATTTATATAGTATATTCCCACTGCTTTACTTCTTTTTTGTTTCTCTAATATTATTCTTACAATTTCGTCCTCTAAATTTTCATTATTAGGTACACTTGGAATAAACTCTTTAAACTTTTCTACACTCTCTTTAAAATCATATTCCTCTATATTAGCCCCATATAACTCTGATATTAGTTTTTCCAAATACTGTAGTTTTACATACAGATTTTCATCCAGATTTAAAATATCGATTGCCATCTGTTCCAACTCATAGTATCTTGATGAAATCTCTGTTTTTAAATTATTCTCTGGAATTATAAAAGATACCGATCTAGGTTTCATGAAGAAATAGTCCTCTTTTTTTATTTTCTTTATATAGAACTTTTCTTTACTAAGTAAAAGTTTTGCGGAAGATCTGCACGAGAATCCCATTCCAATTTCCATTCCTCTACTTGTTAATTTTAAATTTCTTGGGTATATTTTGCAGGTATCACTTAAACATTCCCATCCAAACTCCTGATGAACTCTACATTTTTTATCCTCTGTAATAAGTTTGCAATACCCATTTGCAAACTTACTCACATATGCTCCACTCTCGTGTTTTCCCATGTATGTGTCTATATCTTCTTTTTGTTTCTCTAAATTTTTCTTTGTCTCTAAATACGACTGCTCATCTATATCTATTCTCCACTTACTTTGACAACACTCTCCACTCATCGAACACTTATATTTCTCTAATATATTTGGTATTAATATATATTCATAATCTCTAATTTCCATTTTCCTCTCCATTCATTTTTATTATTCCTAATTTTCCATCTTTTTCAAACAAGACTCTCTCATTTTCAACTACACTTAAATTGTCGTATTCTACAGGTAAAATTTTTGTTCCATTTTTATCAAAAAGACCTATTTTTTTATCTTTCACAACATAAATGTAGCCTTCATTTACATACACTTCATCATATATTAACGGAACTATCTCCTTTCCACTCTTATCAATTGCCCCATAACCATCTGAAGAAGCTACCACTCCAACACTTTCTTTAAAGTTTTCTGCAATAGAATACTTAAAAGGAATTTTTACTTTTCCATCTTTATCTATATAACCATATTTTTCATTCTTTTCTGCTACCATATATCCTTCAACATACTCTCCTATATCGGTATATGGCAATTTTTTTTCCTTCAATGTAGTCAAATCTAGAAGTTTCCATTCACCATTTTCTTTTAATTGTAGAAAATCTCTATATTTTGAGAAATAAAATCCCCCCTCATATTTCAAAGGAATTATTTCTCTTCCAGTATCATCAATATAACCAATTTTATTATCTTTCATTACCATAATTGTATTTTCAGATTCTTTACTGTAGTTTTCATATTCTATTTTTTTTTCTATTTTTTTTTCTAGATTTATTAGATAAGTTTCATCTTCAATATAACCTATCACTATATTTTCATCATTTAGGTTAACAAGTTTATCATATTTAGTGTCTACCAACGTCTGACCGTTGTTTCCTAATATTCCCCATTTATTATCTATTTTGAAATATATTGTATTCCCAACCCCTAGCTCAACATCTTGGAAGCTGTTAGGAATCTCTTTTATTCTTGCATTCATATCTCTATCTAGTACTTCTAATTTTTCTTTATTTATAATCAAAATTCTATCATTTTTATTTTCTACTCTATCGTTTATTGGTTCTACTACTACATTGAACTCTGAATCTACTACTCCATACTTCCCATTTTTTAAAATCTTATATAAATTTTCTCCAATAATACTCATACCATCTAATCTAAATAATTTGTTGTTCTCCACATTATAAGCCACTAATTCATTCTCTTTTAATAGTAAATACATCTTGTCATCTAAACTTATAATTTGATCATACTCACCATTTTTAATAATTTTTCCATCCTGAGTCATAATTCCATATTTATTATTTAATTTAAAAACCAAATAGTCTTTTTCTAATCTGCTTCCACTTTCTATATTTAGAATTTCTTCCAAATAGTGTATTTTTTCATCTTTTTTTAACTCATTCTTTTTATAATTTTTTTGAAATACCAATATTGTTACTGCTATTAATATCACAAATCCTAATTTCTTTTTCATTTTTTCTCCTAAATTATAGATAAAAATCTGGGAAGGGATTCCCCTTCCCAAATTTTAAATCTTAATATAACTACTTATTAGATGAACCTAAACTTTTTGCTCCATCTTGGAATCCTTTTACAGCATTACTGCTTCCAAAGAAACCATTTGTAGCCTTTACACCTCCATCAGTATGTGTTTTTTCCCACTTTCCTGTCTCTGGATTCTTTGTATATCCATTGTTTGTTATTGGTTTATCCGGCGTTGAGTCCGCTACTGCCTTTCCTGATCCTGTACTTGGTGCCTTTTGCGGTGCTGATACATCTGGTGTTGATTGTGATGGTGCTTTTGCTGTTGTTCCTGCTCCACCTACTGACGATCCTGTGTTCGCCTTACTTCCTCCAGTTGCTCCTCCTAAACTCTTCGCTCCGTCTTGGAATCCTTTTAGTGAACTATTACTTCCAAAGAAGCCATTTGTTGTTTGCGCTCCTCCTTCTGTATGTGGTTTCTCCCACTTTCCTGTCTCTGGATTCTTTGTATATCCATTGTTTGTTACTGGTTTATCTGGCGTTGAGTCCGCTACTGCCTTTCCTGATCCTGTACTTGGTGCCTTTTGCGGTGCTGATACATCTGGTGTTGATTGTGATGGTGCTTTTGCTGTTGTTCCTGCTCC
>NZ_CDRRQU010000028.1:0-29886 GCF_977044495.1 Cetobacterium sp.
ATTTAAGTGAAAAAGATAGATTTGTCTATACAGAAGACTTAAAGAATATAAAGCTAGAACTACTTAAAGCGGAATCTTTTAAAACTGATGGCAACTCTGAAAATGAAATAGCACCGCCTTTACCACCGAGAGATGAAAATATTCTTGCTGATGTGGATAATAAAGAAAGAGAAAATATAGAAGATGATTTTTATACTAACGACGATATATGGGCAAATCATATAGAGGATAAAATTGAAGTTTTATTGGAAGCTCAAAAAAAGCTATCTAATAAAGATTCATTAACTAAAAATGATAAGAAAAAATTAAATGAAATTGAAAAAAGTTTAAAAAAATTGTTATCGGAAACTAATGAAAATTTAAATATTAATTTAGATGAAAAAAATCTTACAGTAAAAAATATTTTAACTTCGGAATCAAATGTGGAAAAACTGGATTCAATGGAAAAAAAGATAGAAAGCTATAAAAAAGGTATTGAAACTTTAAAACTCGAAATTCAAAAATTGGAAGCAAAAAAGTTTTCACAAATATTAAATAGAAATGAATTGAAAACTTTAAAACAACAATTGAAGGAAAATGAAAAATCTCTAGCTAATGTAGAATTTGCATTAGAACAAAATAATATCAAAGCAGATATTAAAGAACAAAAATTAATAATTTCAGGAGTAACAACAGATGAAACAGATGTTGACTATAATACTCTAGAAGGTCTCCTAGATAAACCAATATCTAGAGCACCCATTGAAAAGAAGGAAATTTTAAAGACCGAGAAAACTTCTGATTCTTCTGACTCTGAGGACATCTCTTTAAATGAAACAAACAGTGCTTCAGAAAATAATAGTAGTTCCTCCAGTAACTCTGAAATAAATACAAAACCATTAACAACAGATGACTTAAAATTTATTCAAGATATCATGGATAAAACAGATTCTATTCTTTTAGAACAAAAAGAAATTTACCAAGGTTACCAAAATGAGAAAATCCAACAAAAACAAATAAATAATGTTGAGATTCTTAAAAGTTTAGAAAAAGATATGGATGAGATAAAAAATGAAATTACAAAAAAAATTACAAACAATGAAACAGAAAATATTATTCTATCCGATGGAGAAAAGGATGCTATAGAATATATTAGGGATAGTTTTACTGTATTTGAAAAAAATAAGGAATTACTTTTTCCTGAATTCTATCCAACTCCTACTCCTCAAAAAACAAAACCTTTTACAGCTGCTAATGGTAACGAAACTGATATTATAAGAAGAAGTGAGGCTGATATTAGAAAAAATATTGAAACTATTGCAAAATATGCTTCTACTATCCCACCGGAGCATTTAATTAACTATCTAAAAAATACTATAAAAAATAGGGAGTTTAAAGAATTACTCAAGCAAATAATAGAAAATAAAACTGATAACAAAAGTATAATATTAGAAAATCCTGCACTAAACAAAGATATAAATACGGAAAAAAATCTTAATAAAATTTATGAAACTATCTATTCAGCAATTGACACTTCTATTAGAAAAGACTTGGATGATTCATTACGACAGAATTTAACTCAAAATACTGAACTTACCAAACTTCTAAACTCAGAAAAAGTGGATTCTGATACATTAAAAGATATTGCTCTCTTAATTCAAGATATAAAAGCTGATATCTATAAGAAAAAATTTAATGAAGAATATGAAAAAGTTAATATAAAAGTTGAATTAAATAAAGACAATCAAAATATTCTAGGTTCTAATGATGGTAAAAATTTATATATCTATATCAAACCAAATAAAACAATGCTTGATTATCTGACAACAATAATTCATGAGCTAGCTCACCAAGATCAAAATAATATTGCTAAAACTTCAAATCAAGATTTAACCTTATTAAAACATCTATATGATTTAAACAATGCAAGTAGTGGGTATATAAAAAGAGATGAATTTGAATATTTAAAGCAACCTATCGAAAAAGAAGCCTATATTAGTGAAAATATTGCAAATGATATTGTTAAAAAAGAAATAGAAAAAGGTAACGAATCTTTGGCTCAAAAAAATATTGATGTTATCATAAAAGAACCGAAAAAAGAACAGGTCAACGAAATCGAGTTACCTCCAATAGATTATGAGTTACCACCTATTGATTACGAATTGCCTCCAATTGACTATCTAGATAACTCCACTAATCCACACTATAGATTTGATTATAATCATAAGATACTGAATAATCAAAAATTTGATTCTACGGGTATTAAAATAGAACATCAACCTAATAAAAGTACAAAAAATTTAGAGGATCCTTATGCTGTAAATGCCCCTAGTTTTGGAGATGTTTCTTTAATCTATGGAGCTTCTGGTAATGATACCTCAACTAATAGAGATTCTTTAATTTTTAGTATAGAAACAAATGGAAATGCTCCTCTTATAGGAGATTCATACTTAGATTCATTAAATACTCGTCATATTTCTTCAAGTAATGACACTTATATGACACCCGAATTAAAACAAATTGTCTCTGCTATTACTAAAGATAAAAATATCGATAATCAGATTTTAGAAGCAGTATCACAATTTAAATCGTCCAATACAATAACAGAAGGACTCCTTCATATCGATAAAGTAAACATTGATTCAAATAAAGAATTACTAGCTGAACTGTTAAAGAAAGATGAGGTTATTGATGCTTTAAAAAATATAGAGACTTTAAATAATGCTTTGTTAAGTGACAATCTTTCAGACGAAGATTTTAATATCTTATATGACAAAATTACAGATAATTATAAAATATTTTTTATAAATAAAACAATTACATTAGCAGATAAAGTACTGAATAGTGGAGGAAAAATCTATTTCTCATTAGATGGTATAGGCACATCTACTGATATAAATGGTATGACATATTTGGACAAAGACAAATTAAAAGATATTCTCTTCAATAAAGATTCAAAGTTCTATAATAGCATTACATCACAGGAGTTCAGATTTTTATACAAAAATCATCTTAGTAACAATGGATTAAAATTCTTGGTAAATAAACAAGTTATTGTTTTTCCAAAATTTAGTTAATAAACTACTGAATAAAAGAGAGGAAAATTATGTTAAAAAAATTATTTAAATCCAAAAGAGAGTCAGAGTTAGCAGTAGAAAAAGAGATGCTAGAGATAGAAATAGAACGACTACAAAATGAAATCAGAAAAAAAGATGGTTTTTTAAAATGTAAAAATAGTCTATTTATAGAAAAAGCTAATGAAAAAAAACAAGAAAAAAATTGGCAAGATATAGAGGAACAACTAAAAAAATACTACAAAGAAAACAATAATTTAAGAAATTATATCAAAGAAGGCGAAAAGATTATTTCAATATCAGACTTAAAATTTAATTATTTAATCAAACTAGAAAGATATTTATTTGAAACTAAGTTAAAAAAAGCAGTAGAAATTTTGGAAAACAATGGTCATCAATTTATTCAAGAATTGAATGAATCCATAATTGATTCTCTACCAGTAGAAGATAGTTTAAAAATAGAGTTAAAAAAGAAACTTAAAAAATTTAAAAATTTAGAAATCAACTGGGAATTAAAAACCTATTTGTTAAAAGGAGAAAAACTTTCAAAAGTCTATTCTAAATATAGAAAATTTACAAATATTCTTCTGAATGATGGAAAAGAATTTATGTCTGACTTGAACGAATATAATTTTGATAACCTTATTGCCAATGGGTATTCAACAGATAAAATTGAAGAATTAAAAAATATCTATCAAGATTATACGTCAAAATTTAAAATTGAGCATATATAATATATTTTTATAAGATAAAGGGAGAACTTTCTATTTGTTCTCCCTTTACTATAATAGAACATTCTATTTTCTTAAAGCTTCAATTGGATCTAATTTTGATGCTTTTACAGCTGGAAACACACCAAAAATGACTCCAATAAAAATAGAAACCATTATTAAAACTAACATAAAAAGATAATTAAAAATTGGCTGTACTCCTATAAAAGTACCAATTATCAAACTAAAAGATATTCCTAAAGAGAGCCCTATACAACTACCTATAAAACTTAAAGTAACGGATTCCAATAAGAATAAAATTAATATATCAAAGTTTGTAGCACCGATTGCTTTTCTAATACCAATTTCATTAGTTCTCTCAACAATACTGACCAGCATTATATTCATGATGCCAATTCCACCTACAATTATCGATATGCTTGCAACTATTGATATAAATATATTCAAAAATTTTAATATTTGCTCAAATGATTCAGCACCTGTATTTTTTACATTCACCTCATAAATATTTTTAGTATTTGTTAAGGAGTTTAATATAGCTTTAATTTCTTTCATATCTTGAGCTAAATTTTTAGGAAATTTAGATTCAATTACAAGAGTTGTATACTTATTTGGTAAATCACTAAAATTTTTTTCATATGTTTTCAGAGGAATTCTTACAAACCTTGGAAAATATTCTTCACTAATCAGTTTAATTAAATCTTCAATTGGATTTTTCATAACTCCTACAACTCTATATGAAACTAATGGCTTATCCCAATCCTTGCTTATTTTTATTATTTTATTTAAAGCTTGTGAGGTATCACCATATAATTGATTAGCTGTAATGTTATCTATAATAATGATATTTTCTCCAGCTTTATATTCTAACGGAATAAAATTTCTACCAGAAATTACTTGAATCGGTGAAATTTTTTCAAATTCTACCGTTGAAGCTTCTAAATAGCCAAACTCTTTTTCTTTATTTATACTTATTAAAACATTTTCTGCAACATCTGGTGAAATATTTTTAAATTTATTTGTTTGAACTAAGGAATTTATCAAATTAGGCGTGAAAAAATATTTATTTCTAAATTTAGTATTATTTTTATTAATGGATACATTGAATTTTCCATATCCTCCCTCCTTTAATTTACCAACTACTAAATTTTCTCCTCCTTCTCCTAATGAAGCTATAGCAATAACTGAGGAAATTCCAATTATTATTCCTAACATTGTTAAAAAGCTTCTAAATTTATTTACTTTTAAATTTATAATAGAGTCGTTTAATATTTCAAGGAAAAACATAAGTACTACCTCATCTCATCTCTTATTATAATTCCATCTTTTAATACAATTCTTCTCTTACAAAATTTTAAAACTTCCTCGTTATGTGTCACCAAAACAATAGTTTTCCCCATCTTATTTAGTTTTAGAAAAATATTCATTATCTCTTCTTCAGAAACACTATCTAAATTTCCAGTTGGTTCATCTGCCAAAATTAAATCTGGATTATTGACAATAGCCCTAGCTATTGCGACTCTTTGATTTTGTCCTCCTGATAATTGGTTTGGAAAATGATTAATTCTTTCTTCTAAACCAACAGATTTTAAAGCTAAAAACGCTCTACTGCTTCTCTCTCTTTTAGAAACTTTAGCATATATTAACGGTAACTCTACATTCTTAATAGCAGTTATATTTTTTAACAAATTAAATGATTGAAAAACAAATCCAATACTATTATTTCGAATAAAGGAGATTTTCTTATCATCTAAACTTAAAACGTCTACATCATTTAGAGCGTAAAATCCAGTAAAATTAGAATCTAATCCCCCCATAATATTCATCAAAGTCGATTTGCCACTACCGCTGCTACCCGTTATGGCGATAAATTCACCTCTACTTATCTGAAGATTTATATCTTTTAGAACATGCACACTAATTTGTTCATTTGTATAAATTTTATTTAAGTTTTTTATACTAATCACTTTATCTCCTACTTATGAATTTATTTTCATTCCTTCTACTAAATCTTCAGTTGGAAAAAGAATGTACTTTTCTCCCTCCTTTATTCCAGAAGTTATATGAATTTTATTTCCTTTTAAAACACTGTAACTTATTTCTCGTTCTTCTAAAGTATTTTCATCATTTACTATAAAAACTATATACTTATTATTCTTAAAAACAAGTGCTGTTTTAGAGATCAAAATCCCATTTCTCTTGGAATCTATATATATGATTGCAGATATTTTAAATCCTGGAACTAGTTTTTCAATTTTTTCTTTTATTTGAACCTCTGCTTCTAAAACATTTTCAGTAGTATTTTTAGATGTTTTTGAAATTTTTGAAACCCTTGATATATGACCTTCATAGCTTTTCTTTTGTTCAAATAGTTCTGGCTTTATCTCCACTTTCTGATCAATTTTAATATCTTCAACCTCATACTCTGGAATTTCTAGAATAATTTTAATGTTTGTTAAATCTGTCAATGTTAAAAGAGGCTCATCTGTGTTTACCGAATAATTTTCTTGAGCCAATAATTTTGTAATAGTACCACTAACAGGACTTTTTATCTCTTCTTTTGTTTCTGATAAATCTTCTTCTAAAGTTAAAAGTGCAAGTTTTTTTATATTGATTTGCTCTTTTAACTCTATAGCTGAATTTTTCGATGAACCACCTATTTTATATAACTCCTGCTCTATTTTATATTCTCGCTCCAGCTTCTCTAATAAAATTTTCTCTTGTGCGATACCCCTTTTTAGTTTGTTTATTTCATTATTATCAAAAGTTATTAGAAGTTGATTTTTTTCAACATAATCCCCTTCCTGTATAAAAACAGATTTAACCTTTAATTTTTTATCTATAAAAATTTTTTTAGTATCATTAGCTTCAACCCTTCCGCTTACTTCAATTTGCCCTATAACAGGTTCTATTCTAGCAGTTTGGGTTTCATATATTAAACTGCTATTTTTTTTATTGCAAGATAAAAACAATATACCTGAAAAAATAATAAAATGTATTTTGAATTGCAGTTTCATAGTTCTTCTCCTCTAACTTTAACTATATAGAGATATGCATTTAATTTATTAATTTCCTTCTCAAGATTAATACTTGTTTTTATATATTTATCAAATGCTTCAATAACATCAATATACTTCGTTTTCCCATGCTTATTTTCCAATAATTTTATATTGTATATTTTTTCTTCCAAGTATTGTCGATTTTTTAAAACAAGGATTTCTTTATTATAATCAGAAATATTATTTTGAATTTCGTACTTTACACTCTCTAAATCATTTCTTTTTTGTTTCACCAACATTTTCTTTCGTATAACTTCATTCATATCATCCATAAGATTTATATCTCTATAAAAAAGCTTTTTGGAAAATTTTAACACAATTTTATTATCATCATATTTTTCCAATCCTAAAGCTATATCTGGTACTTTGTTTGAATATTCTTGATACTTAATTGTTTCTTTTAAAATATTTTCTTCCAATTCTAACTCTCTTAAATCGAGTTGATCTATCTTTTCTATATTTATTTTTCTTGAATTATTATTATCTATTTTTTTCAATTTGAAGTTATTAATATCGATATTATATTTATAAAAAAACTGCTTCTTCAAAATTTTTAATTGATTTCTCAGATAGTCTAACTCCATAAATGTGTTCTCATAATTATAAATTGAACTCTCTAAATCAATTTTTGAAACTTTACCTAACTTATAAGAATTGTCAAGAACATTTTTTTGCTCTCTTAAAACCTTTAGGGCATTACTTTTTATTATGATTTCAGATTCAACATCTTTTATATCTTTGTATAAATTTATTAAAGATATTTTTTCAAGTTGTAATTTCTTTAGATATTGGACTCTATCTTTATTCTCCTCATAAAATAATTTTTTTAAATCACTATCATATTTAGAATAAATTAAATCTTTTAAATTTTTTTCCACTCCAAATCCAAAAATGTCTTTATTTTTACTTTTACTTCCTTTTATATAAAAATTTCCGTACTTAATCTCACCTGTAGATTCAAAATTTTTACTACTTTTACTTTCCTGCGATAAAGTATAGTTACTTTGAACACCGTTATACTCTCTCAATCTTAAGGTATCTTTTTTTGTAGTGTTAAACTCTTTTTTATTTTCAAATATTTCCCGCTGATAAAATGTACTATCCAACTGTTCAAGTAAGCTATCTAAAGAAATCTCCTCACCATAGAGTAGAGCAGAAATGAAGAAGATAACAAAAATGCAAAATCTCTTACTCATTTATAACACTCCTCCATAAGTTAAATTTTTTAAATTTTATATTCGATTCCCACTTTTAATATTGGAGATATTTTATGTTTCATAAAATTTTGCATCTCTTTTTGAGTATCTCTATATTCAAAATCCTTAAAACCAATCCCTATCAACAAGTTCAATTCCTGAGTTTCATTTCTATATATATTTTGTTTGTCAATAATTTCTATACTAAACCAATTCCTAATACTGTCATATGGAATTGCATATTTTATATTAAAATTCAAGTCATTATTATCTGTTAATTTATAAAAACTTTCAATTCCCAGATGCAATGCTCCCCAACCAAAACTTCTACTACTTGAAATTTCAGAATTTTGTGGAGTTTTTACTCTATACTTATAATCAAATTTTGAAAGACTGAATTCTAAAGTTGGTGCTATTTTTATTCTCTCATTTTTAAAAATATAGTACCCCGTTCCAAACATTGTACTTATATATTTATGTTTTGTCTCTACATCTGAATCTTTAGGAATAACTTTATTGTGTGAAATTAAATCGTAATCAATATGTGCCCTTCCATTAAAAGTATTAAAACTTACTCCAGTGTATAAAAATAAATCTTCCCATTCTGTCCTAATTTCAAATTCCGGATAATGTATTCTCTTTATTCCTAACTCTTTAAACTCTGGTTTATTTGGAGTTGCAGTATTATATTGTCCCCCTTTCGGTATCTGAACGAACCCATCTATTTCTCCAAAATTATGATTGTATTTAAAAGTATAACTCTTTGGTTTTGCTATATCAAGTGCGTATATAGAATTAGCTAAAGTAAATAATAGAACAATTTTTAATAATATTTGTTTCAATACTCTTCTCCTTTAATATTTTTTTTAATTTTAACATAGAAAATTTTCTAAAAAAAAATGAACCATGGAATTATGTATTTAAGTACATCTATTTATCATTTTTTTACATAAAACAATCGTTACACTTTCAAAATGTACCTCTAAGGACTGAAGTTTTTGCAAACCTTCTTCATAAAAAAGAGAAATATAATTTAAAGGAATTATAACAATTGTTTCATCTAATTTTATTTCAAAATATGCATTTTTAAAATTGGGACTATCATCAAACATCTCTTTATTTAAATATTCAACGAATTCAGAATACGATAAATCTCTATTGTCAAAAACTACTCTAACCACATCCGCTCTTAATAAATTAAGATCATTTTCGCTCGTTCCCAAATATTTGCTAGAAAATATGATTTCTGAATTTTTAACAATTTCAGTAGAAGACCAATCTTGTTGAAGAACGAAATCATTATAAAGAACTATATTACTTCTATTGTCATCTCTAAAATAAAGTTTAACCTTCTCAAAATCAAATTGATTAATACAATTAATAGTTTTATATCTAGAAGAAGATAATGATTTATTTTTGCTTTTATATTTATCCACTAGTATGTTATCTAAATTAAGATTCAAACTCATCAAAATTAAAAATGTTAAAATTATAGTTCTTAATTTTGTATCTTGATTTTTTATAGTAAAATAATATATTGACACCAATAATATAAAGATTCCCAAAAATATCATTAACAATCTATTTGTTGTCAATCCATAATGCTCTATTCTTTTATAGTATGAATTAAAGTAATAAAACAATAAAATAGGACTAGCGTACCAAATTATCTTTTCTAATTTCAATTTATTATAGTTCTCAACTAACAAAATTTTAATTATAGCAAAAGCAAAAAACAAAGGAATGAGTCTTCCTAATATATTTACAGGATATTCATTAAAAAAAACAATCTTAGCAATATATACAAAAATTATTAAAACACCCACGCTTAATAAATCTAACAATATCAGAACTATATTTCCTTCTTTTTTTATATCCTTACTATCAATATAGTTCTTCTTCGATTTTTCATATACATAATTAAAAAATAAGAAATAATAAAAACAAATAATTTCAAATATAGATGCAGAGCTAAACTCAAGATTAAATAGTTCATTGCTCACAAAATTAAGTAAAGATAAAATAACTATTAGAAAACAACTGATAATAATTGAAAAAAAGAAACTATATGCAAGTAACTTAATATATCCTTTTATACTTGTATTAAGATTTTTGCTCCCTAAAGATATCCAGCTATAAAGTAGAATAGAAAATACAAAAAACAATATTTTAATATAAATGTCCACATTTATTTTTATCAATCGAGTTAGCCCTATTACCAAAAAAACTAACAAGACAATAAAAAAATCCCTCTTATCACTTCTTTGTCTTATTTTATTTGAAATTAATAACGCGAGCATTCCAACTCCAATTATTCCTAAATCATCACAAAGTTGAAATAACGAAAAGAGGTATGCTACTGTACTTAAAAAGATCATATATTTTTCTTTTATTATATAATTCTTAACTGTATTTAATTTTGCTTTCATCTTAATATCCCATCCTTTTCTATTTTTTCTTCCTTTCTTAGAATCTCTAATTTTTACTAAAAAAAATCTCCTAAATTTCAATGATATTACATCATTAATCTAGAAGATCCGCAATTTTTATTCACATGAAGACATTCATATCTCTCAATTTTATAGTCATTTGTTTTTCTATATTTTCAATTAAAGATAATTTTTTTAGATACTGCCCTCTTTTTTTACTAGGTACTTCCTCAATACTTTTTTTATTCAATTTTGCAGGAAGTTTCCAAGTATCATTTTTCAAATAAGTAGAATCCAAAGATTCTAAAAAAGAATCGTAATCAGAGTGTATTGTTCTTTTTCTAATATACCTCTGAGCTTTGTAAATGTGAGTTTTATTACTAACACTAAATTTATCTATGGTAAGATTCAAAACATTTTCTATTATATATAGTGATTCAACCAAAAGTTTTTTAGGAAATATTCCATAAAGTTCCTTTGTAGCAATCTTTATATACTCTTTATCAATCTCACGAGGAGCTCCTTGAATTCCCCCAATAAATATAACCATTTTTGAAGAATTAGTTCTTAAAAAACTAAATGTTAGAGTAGATAGACAGACATTATTACTATCTAAAAGTTTCAAATTAATCTCTCCCTCTTTATCAAAAAATGGGTACAATTCCAGAGAAATAACAAAATCTTTTCCCTCTTTTCCAATGACTCTAGCTAAAGTTGCTTTCCCGTTTGTGTAAAGCTCATTAAGTAAATATTCATCAAAAATCTTATCAACAGTTTTATATGTATTGATTATAATATCTAATTTATCTGATGTTTTCATATATCTCTTTAGATAGGGTCTATGAATTTTGCTAATTAAAATCGGATAAGAATACACTTTTTCTTTCAAATAATCATGCTTTAGTATAAAATCTCCCAGTTTAAGTGAAGATTTTAAAGTTAATACTGTTCGAAAAATGAATTTTATCTTTTTTTTAATGGTATTAATCTCTCCCTTTTTTTCACCTTTTTTTACTATAGTTTTGAATAAATTTAATGACTGTAACATTTATATATATTTGTATGATGAACACATAAAAGTGTTCATCTCCGTTTCCTCCTTCTATTTAATTTTTCAAAATTTTTTGTAAAGACATCATTTTTTTCCCGAAAGAATTCCAATTCAAATATTGCCCTCTATTATAATTATGTCTTTCTGCCTACTATGGTACCTCTTTTTTATAAAAAAAAATCAAAAAAATACATATAAACACAAAATATTGTATTGAATTCCTCAAATAACTACATGAAAGTAATAATAGTATTGCCTAAAATAAACCACAACTATTTCGCAACTTTTTCTGCCAAACTCTTTCCCACTCTAAATTTAACTACTCTTTTTTCTAACGATTGCATTTTTTTTCTTGTTTTTGGATTTCGGTATGTTCTTGCCGATTGAATTGCTACTTCAAATTTTCCAAATCCTAATACTGAAATCTTTTCACCTTTTACTAAAGTCTCTTCTAATGCTGAAAAGAAGCCATCCACTAATCTTTTTGCTTCTTTTTTTGTAGATAATTCCATTTTCTCTTGATATAACACTATAAATTCTTGTTTTGTCATTCTATCCCTCCTAATTTTAATTTGATTAATATACACGCCCTTCTATCTAAAATAATAATATAATTCATTATGAATCCGCAATATTATCGATATTTATTAAACTTTTATGTAAAATTGAAAGTCAAGTTAATTTTTAAGAATTTAATGAGGTAAATCACCTATTTTCATGTATAAAATATCTAAATTTAAAAAAAATTTATATAATTTTAGGTAAAGGATCTAAGAGTAGTAGAGGAGGAGAATTTTATGAAAAAATTATTGTTATGTTCTTTAGTGGTAGTAAGCGGAATAGCTTATAGTAAGGAGGTTATGGTCACACCACAGGTTTTGGTTGAACCAGAAGTAATGGAAAAAACTGAACCGACGGTAATGCTTGAAAGTACTGTGAGTGACACCATTGAAATGAAGGAGAATCCTTTAAATAATATTTATTTGAGAGTTGGGTTATCACCATTTGCAGGATATAGTAAATTTTCTGCAAAATATGATAAAACCGATAAAAGAATAACAGATGGAAAGCCCAGCAATTTAGGATATGAATTAGGTGTTGAATACACTAGAAATTTAAATGAAAATTTAGAATTAGGTTTAGGAGTAGCATATCAAAACAATTCAAAATTGAAGAGTTATACTGTAGAAAATGGTGTAAAAAATCATATGGGAAAATATGATTCTATTCCAGTATATTTGGTTAGTAAATATTCTTTTGATGAGTTTCAAAATGGAATCAAGCCTTATTTAAAAGGAAATTTAGGATACTCATTTAACTTTAATGAAAAGAATGGTTATTTCGTAGATAAAGATAGTAAGTACTCTTATAGTTCTAAGGTAACGGACGGTGCTTATGTAGCATTAGGTGCTGGAATAGAATATAACAACATTGGAGTAGACCTAATGTATCAGTTGACTGGTGCCAAGTTATCTCTAAAAGATAAAGACAGTGGAATGAAAACAAAAAAAGATTATTTTTCAAATGCTAAAATCACATTGGGTATAAGTTACAAATTTGAATATTAATTAGCTTCCCCCCAAACTTGTATATTCCCCTCATAACGATTGTTATGGGGGGAAATTTTTTTATCATTATTTTTATTTATATAGAGGATAATCTAATTTTTTTTGTAAATCTATTTATAGTGATATTGAATTAACGAGGTGGGATAGTATGGATGATGCTTCAAAATTTAACAAGAAAAAAATTATTGAGTATTTTAAGATTTCAATTGAGTTAACCATTTTTTTGGTTGCTATATTTTTTATACACAAAGAATTAAAAAAATATGATCTTCACGATTTAAAAGCGTCAATTGAAGCTATTCCTTTTTGGGCAATAACTTTAATTATATTCTTTGTCTGCTTAGATTATTTTACCTTAACTTGCTTTGATATTTTAGCTTTCAAAAATGAAAACTATGATTTGCCGAAAAAAAATATAAGTTTTGTTTCTTTTGTCAGTTTCGCTTTTGCAAATTCAATTGGTCTTTCAGGATTAACAGCATCCGGACTTAGGTTGAATTTATACTCCATTCTAGGAGTTCCGTACAAAACTATTATGAACGTTGTCATCTTCTGTTATACAACTTTTTGGCTAGGATTGCTTTGGATAGGTGGTATTTTTTTAACGCTTCTTCCCGTTTCTTTAGCTGACATAAAGTTACCCATAAAATTACCTATAGATACAACTGTTCCAATAGGTATTGTTCTTCTGATTGGGGCTATTATTTTCACAATAATCATTGTAAAAAAACACAAAAGTACCAAAGTAATTTTAATAAATAGAATTATCGTAGCTTTATCTGACTGGGTTTCTTTAAGTTTTGTACTATATTTTGCATTACCTCCTCACAATAAAATTGGTTTTTTTCATTTTTTAGCCATTTTTATCATTGCACAAATTTTAGGGTTTTTAAGCAATGTTCCTGGGGGAATTGGAGTTTTTGATTTAATCTTTTTAACTCTATTAGGAGGTGTTTATCCTTCAAATAAAATTATTGGAGCCCTTTTAATATATAGAATAGCTTATTTCTTTATACCTTTACTTGTAGCCTTCACAATTTTTACAATCTATCATCTTTTCATTAGAAAAGATAACAGTAAAATTACAGAGATTGAAAATATTATTTTTTCTCAATTTCCCAATTTTTTAAGTATAATTATCTCACTTTCTGGAATTATTCTTATTTTTTCAGGATTTTTCCCATTTGAATCTAATTTAATAACAAAAGTAGAGATTGTATTTCCATTTTTAAACTTAGAAACTTCTCATTTTATAGGAGCCTCTATTGGAACTACTCTATTATTTTTAGCTTATTATATTCAAAAAAGATTTGAACCAGCCTACTTTTTCTCTATAATATTTTTAGGATGCTCTATCGCTTTATCTATAATTAAAGAATTTAATCTATTATTTATAATTTTTTTATCTCTAAGTTTTATAGGCACAATTCCTACTAAAAAATATTTTTACAGAAAAAGTGATTTTTTCTCCGAAAAGCTTCCCATAAAAAAGTTCTTTACTATAATGCTAATTATTTTAATAGGTATCTACTTAGGAATTTTTTCATACAAAGAAACTGAATTTTTTTCAAAAATATCTTGGAAATTTTCAAACACTCTTTTAGGAATTTTCTTTGCCTTTGCCATATTAATTATTCTAAATGTCATTACGGAAAAGAAAAATTCTTATACAAAAAATAACAACAGTAACCTTCTTAAAACAAATATCCCTTCTACAGAAAAAAATTTAATACACTGTATTAGTCTTTCTAATACAACTGATGCATACCTATCTCTTCTAGGAGATAAAGAAATAATCTTTGATGATAGTGAAAACTCTTTCATCATGTTTGGAAAAAGTGGCCATTCTTTTATTGCCATGGGAGACCCTATTGGAGATAATAAAACTTTTGGTAGTTGTATTTGGAAATTTTATAACCACTGTAAAATCAATAAAAAAGAGACAGTTTTTTATGAAATTAGCAAAAATTATCTAAATTACTATTTAGATATAGGACTTAGTTTTTTAAAAATTGGTGAATTTGCTCAAGTTTATTTAGAAAATTTCACCTTAGATAATAGTGATGCTAAAGCTCTAAAACACACATTTAACCGAGTTGAAAAAGAGGGGTATTCCTTTGAAGTTATTTCTGTAGAGGAAGTTCCTAAAATTTTAGACGATTTAAAAAATGTCTCAGATGAATGGTTACAAGCTAAAAATACTAAGGAAAAGGGATTCTCTTTAGGAAAATTTACAAAAGAATATCTTTTTAATTTTCCTGTAGGAGTTATAAAAAAAGATAATAAAATTCTAGCTTTCGGAAATATTTTGGAAACCAATAATAAAGAGGAAATCTCGCTTGATTTGATCAGATATAGAAATGAAGCTATTCATGGAACTATGGATTACTTTTTTATCTGTGTCATAAACTATGGAAAGAAAAATGGATTCAAAAAATTTAACTTAGGAATGGCACCTTTAGCAGGAATTGAGAATAATACCGCTTCTTTTTGGAATAAAATAGAGTGTGCTGTTTTTTCTCATGGTGAACATTTCTACAACTTTAAGGGACTTCGTAACTTTAAAGATAAATTTAATCCTCAGTGGGAGGCGAAATATATAGCTTATTCGGGACCTTTTAATTTGCCAAATATCTTAAAAAATGTTACTCTTTTAATATCAGGAGGTATTCGAGGTCTTGTTTCTAAAAAATAAAAATAATTTGAGGAGGTTTTATGAAAAAAATAATTTTATCTATGTTATTGCTACTTTTGGGTTTAAGCACTCTATCCTTTGCTAGTACTCCATCTTACAATGATATTGAAGGTCACTACGAAACTGTTTCTCTCTCTGAAGTCATGGATATTCTAAATAAAAATAGAGGTA
The DNA here is from genome assembly GCF_977044495.1 of Cetobacterium sp. Taxonomy (NCBI): domain Bacteria; kingdom Fusobacteriati; phylum Fusobacteriota; class Fusobacteriia; order Fusobacteriales; family Fusobacteriaceae; genus Cetobacterium; species Cetobacterium sp. The sequence goes on from NZ_CDRRQU010000028.1 coordinate 15,954, forward strand.
TTCTTTTAGATGTTCGAAATAATAATGAGATTGAAAAAACTGGGTTGGTAAGGGGCTCTAAGCACATACCTCTTCCAGAATTAGAAAAACGCTTATCAGAGCTTAATAAAAATGATACATATATCACTTTTTGTGTCAGTGGAAAGCGTTCCAAAACAGCTGCAGAAATTTTAAAGAAAAATGGATTCAAAAACGTTTATAACTCCAAAGATGGTATAAGCACTTGGCCTTATAAAGATATGATTGAACCTGTAAAAAAATAATCAAAATAAAAAATCTGAGTCCGTTTCAAATAAGCTCAGATTTTTTTTATTATTTTATGCTCTTCCATTTCTCTCCTATTTCTTCCAAAGTTTTCCCCTTCGTTTCAGGAATAAAAGGAATAAAAAATAGTGAAATCATACTTACCATAAAAAATATAAAAAATGGAAATGATTCACTCTTTAAATTCATTACTGGATAAATCTGTGTCAATAATATATCAAATATATAATTTATAATATTGAATAGTGTTACTCCAAAAGATCTAATTGAATTTGGTGTAATTTCTGATATGTACACTGTAAGAACTGTTCCAAATGCCACCGTATAAGTTAAATTATATATGTACACTGAATATATCTCATAGATTCCACGTTCCTTATAAAAAAGTGCATAAGTTAAATAACCCAAAGAAATTGTCATCATCAAAGTTCCATAAAATAACAATTTTTTTCTCCCATATTTATCAATCAGAAATAAAACGATAACTGATCCCAAAATCTCATATACTCCCATTGTAACACTTTGTGAATACCCTGACGTATTAATTAATGAAACCTCTTGAAAAATCTCTGGTGCATAATAAATTACTGGATTAATTCCTGAAAACTGCCTAAAAATTGCTGAAATGATGATTAACAAAAGAAGAATTATCGTACCTTTATTTATTTTTTTTAAATTTATTTTATCTGTTATTTCCGTATTAGTTTTAGCTGTACTTAAATCTTGTAAAACTTTTTCTACTCTATCCTCTGATAATACTTTTTTTAAACTTTCTTTAGCTTCCCCCTCAAATCCTTTTAGGTATAACCACCTAGGACTTTCAGGTATTTTTAAGAAAAGCATAAATATGATTATTCCTTGAAAAACTTCCAATGAAAATAAAATTCTCCATGAATTGTTTAATATAAATTTATCTTCTAGATAATTAGTAACTGTATATGCTAACCAAAAACCAATAACTAACCCTAAAGGCATAAATAATTGATTTATTGTCCCATTTCTTCCTCGTGTCTCAATTGGTGATATTTCAATTACATATATGGCCCCCACTAAAAATACACTCCCTAATCCAAGACCCATAATTAATCTTCCAAACATAAACATCTCTATATTTGGAGAAAATATAGTTATAAAACCACCCATTAAAAATACTAATAAACTATAGATAATTGTTCTTTTTCTTCCAATTTTTTCAGAAAAATATCCTGCACAAAGTCCTCCCACCAAACCACCTATTAAAACAATAGTTACCAATATTCCTATCATCTGCTTATTTATCTTAAAAGTGTCTGCTAAAATTTCCACACTACTGGAGATAACTGCTGAATCAAAATCATAAATATATCCAAAAGAAGCAGTTAATATTGCAATGTAAGTTACATATTTTTCTTTACTCATTTTATCTTATCCAAGTCAATCCATTTTCAAAAGACTTTCCTTGTCTCCTGACCATCTCTATCCAAATCATTGCAAGAGGTTCCAAATATCTAGAAAAATGTATATCTCCAACTAACATAGGGTCAAACCCCATTTCAAAAAGGAGCTCTTCAACTTTTTTATTAGCATTTTTATTATTTCCTGCTAATAACATTGTAAGTTTTTTCTCATTTACACATGGATTGACTAATTTTTCTACTCCCAATGTATTTAGTGTTTTTACTATATGAGAATCTTTTAAAATCTCTTGTATCACTTCTCCATTAGAAGTATATCTTCCACGAGTTAGGATATAATCCTCACCAATTGGATTTGTTAAATCAATAAAAATTTTTCCTTCAGGATTTTTTATATCCATCACAGCTTTTTCCACTTTATTTCCCGGTACAGCTATAATTATAATCTCATTATCCTTTGCTATATTTTTCCCATCAATATACTCTATAAAATGTTTCTTTTCAATCTCTTTTTTAGAATCTTTTACTCCTATTTGGACTGGATGACCTAATTTATGAAAAACTTCCGCCAATGCGTTCCCTACAACTCCATTTCCTAATATTCCTATATTCATATATTATCCTCCTTAACTCAACTTATTAATATTTTTTCGAAATAAATTTTTAAATCCTTTAATTTTTAATAATAAAAAGACCCTCTATGCAAAATTATAAAATATTCTTTGATTTTTACAACATTTCAGTTTAAAATAGGTCAAAGTGATTCAACGTTTATCAAATAAAAAAGGGAGGTGAATAGCCGTTACTATATAATTTTATAAATATTTAATAACGGCATTTTGTTATGTTTAAAATTGAAAATCACTATGATTTAAAAGGGATGGTCGCCGTTATAACTGGTGCTGGTGCTGGAATTGGTAAAGCTTCTGCTCTAATGTTAGCTAGAGCTGGTGCTAATATTGTATGTGCTGATTTAAATAAAGTTGATGCCGATAACACCGCCATTGGAGCTAGAGGTGAAGGAGTTAAAGCATTTGGAATAGAATGTGATGTAACTTCTATTAAAAACTTGGAGGAACTTGTCAAAGCTACTATTAAAGAATTTGGTAAAGTAAATATTTTAATTAACAATGCTGGTGGAGGTGGAGGTGGAAGAGAAAAATTTTTAGAGTTAACACCTGAATATCTACAGAAAATATATAACCTTAATGTTTTCAGCATTTTTAATCTTTCTAGACTTTGTGCCCCTCACATGATTGCTAGTGAATATGGAGCAATCGTTAATATTAGCTCTATGGCTAGCTTAATGCAAAGTCACAATATGAGCGTTTATGGTAGCTCCAAAGCTGCAGTCAATCAACTTACTAAGTATATGGCTGTTGATTTGGGTCCGATTATTAGAGTCAATGCCATTGCACCGGGTGCAATTAAAACTCATGCACTTGCAACTGTTTTAACACCGAGTTTAGAAGAAATTATGTTGAAAAAAACTCCAATGAAAGTTTTGGGAGAAGTTGATGATATAGCTATGGCCGTTCTTTTTTTGGCATCACCTTTATCTAAATGGATAACTGGACAAATTCTTCCTATTAATGGCGGAGGAGAACAAGATTTAGAAGGATAACTTTTATCAATGGGGGTAAATTTCATGCTTACTTTTGAACACTATTTTATGGATTTTTTTAAAATTTTACTACACTGGTTAGCTTTCTTTTTTACAGCTTTATCTATCGGAGTAATTTGTTTTGGTTTTTTTAAAAGTATCAAAATTCTTTTTACAAACAAAGAAAATCTCAATTTTAATAAAATAATGCGAGAAACTTTTGATAAATATATCTTAGTAGGTCTTCAATTTCTAATTATCGCTGATATTGTCGACACCATTATTTTAAGAGATTTTCAAAATATTATAATAGTACTTCTAATAGTTATTATTAGAACGATTATGAGCTGGGAGATAGAAAAACATAAATAAAAATGGTGTAGCTTAATAGTTACACCATTTTTTTAATAGTTTTGCAAGCTTATCCTATAAAAATAGAAGTATTTAAATTTTCTAAAAGATTAAGCCCGATTCTATTAGTTATTTTTTCAAAAAGAAAAGAACGACTTAAATTCCCCATAATAACCAGATTAAATTTCCCTAAAGCAAAGTAAAAATCTTTTAAAGTATCGTCTTTGGAATTAAAATTTATAATATCTGCCGAAAAACCTTTGTTTTTTATAAGTTCAACCAAATAGTGTTTTTCATAATTACAATTCCATAAAAGTACTGGAATGTTATTTATATCCAAATTAGGAAAAAGGGTTAAAAAATTATAAACACTCTTATTAATTTTAATTCCATCATTAGAAGCTATTGAAATATTTTCAAAAGTTAAAGGCTTATTTCTTAAAATAATGACTGGTCTATAGGTAATTTTTAGCAATTCTAAAAATAAATCATTTAAATATGTACCTTGTTCTAACATAAGTAAATCAGAAGTTTTCAACAGTGTTTTGATTTCATCAACTCCCACTTCAGATTGTACCAAGAGTTCCGTTTCAATTTTATATTTTTTTAAAGCATTATGTATTTGTGTAATAAAATCATCTTCCATCTCATTTAAAATTTCAGCGGCACCACCTGAATTTAAAACAGTTTCACTAATTGGGATTCTGTAAGCTATATCTCGAATATATATTGGCACGATATCAAAACCAAAATGAGACTTTAAATAGATATAACTTTTGAAAATAAGATCCAAATCATTGCCATTTTTTAATAGGATAACAACTTTTTTCATAACTAATAATCCTCCCGATAAAGATATTTATATCTATATGTTCTAGAAAAAAATAAAAATCCTTCAAACCTTTGTTGAAATAAAAGGAATGTTGTTTATTTTTTGTAAAATGACTATAATAATTTATGAGGTGATAAAAATGCTAAATTTCTTCAGCTTTAAAAGAATTCAAGGAATTTTTAAAAACATGACAAAAAATATAGAGTTAATTTTTGAACAGAGAGAAGGAAGAAATGAATTCTGTAAAATTTGTGGGAGAAAAGTTCCAAATAGCGATTTTTCAGAACAATTTCATGATGAAGATGAATTGAATAGTCGATGTTTATATTGCAATAAAAAATTTATAAAAGCAAGGAAGAGGGTTATGAAATAGCCCTCTTCAATTTTTGACTTTTATATAATTTTTGTGGTAAAATCTAGAAACTTTATGTTACTAAGGGGAGTGAACTTTTTATGATTAAGAGTGCATTTTTAAATCGTTCAAAAGAGATTATAAAATTGGCTATTCCCGCTGTTGGTGAAATGATACTTTATATGTTGATTTGGGTTTTTGATACACTCATGGTGGGAAAATATGGTGGACAAATTTCCGTTTCAGCTGTGGGATTTAGTTCCGAAATTATGTATACCTTTATCAATATTCTAATCGCAATGGGCTTATCTATATCTATAACCTCTCTTGTCGCTCGCTGCCTCGGAGCCAAAAAAAATAAAAAAGCTAAAGAAACTGCCAATCTAGGAATTAAAATAGGTGGAATTATAGCCTTTTTTGTCTTTTTGATATTTTTTATTTTTCCAAAAAATATATTGGGTTTAGCTGGAGCCAAAGGAGATGTACTAACTTTAGGATATAAATATATGCGAATCTGTTCTATTGGACTTTTCTTCAATATGGTTACAAACCTTTTAAATGGTGTTTTTCGTGGATGTAAAAACACTAAAACTCCTCTTTATGGAGCTGCCATTTTGAACATAGTGAATCTTTCTTTAGACTATACTCTTATATTTGGAAAATTTGGTTTTCCTAAATTAGGAGTCGAAGGTGCTGCTATAGCTACTGCAATTGGAAATGTGTGTGCCTTTTTATTTATCCTAAGCCAACTTAAAAAATTACCATTTGAAATTTCTTTAAAAGGTAAGATAAACTTGAATTACCTAAGAGAACTTGTTGACCTAGCTGTTCCGTCTGGATTACAGGAAGGAGCTTTCAGTATTGTAAGGCTCTTAAGTGTTATGATGGTTATGAAACTTGGAAGTTTAGCATTTTCTGCAAATCAAATCTCCGTTACTATTGAAAGTATCTCTTTCATGCCCGGATGGGGATTTGCTATATCAGCAGTTTCTTTAGTTGGACATAGTATTGGCGAGAAGGACTTAAAAGGAGCTAGAGAATATGCCAATACATCTTTACTTTTAGCCTGTACCGTCATGGGATTTTTTTCTTTAATATTTTTATTTTTCTCAAAGAATCTGGTTAGATTGTTTATAAAAAGTGATGAGATTGAAGTTATTGCTCTTGGAGCCGCCTGTCTTACAATTGGGGCTATTCAACAAATCCCAACAGCTATAGACATGGTACTTTCAGGCTCTCTTAAAGGAATGGGAGATACTAAGACTCCATTTAGGATAGTTTTATTTTGTAATTGGTGTATTAGATTACCTTTAATGTATTATTTCATCTATTTAAAAAGAATGCCCGTTACATATTTTTGGTGGATTACATCCTTGCAGTGGACGATTGAAGCAGCGATATTCATCAAAATCTATCGCGATAAATTCTATAGAAATTCTTTAAAAGATTAGTTATGGAGAGCACATCAAAAATTTGGTATGCTCTCTTTTATTTTTTACATTTTTAAATTATCAATATTTTTAAATTAAAGTAGGAATTTACTGTATTATTACGTATACTCAGTCAAATTTAAAATGAGGAGGCTTTGTATGAATAAAAAAATTACATTATTTCAACTAATTGCACTTAGTATTGCTTTTTATGGAAGTATTCGAAATATACCCACTGTTGCTAGTGTTGGATGGTATGGAATTTTTTATATGCTTGCCGCTGCTATATTCTTTGCCATTCCCATTTCCCTTGTAGCTGCTGAACTTGCAACAGGTTGGCCAGAGGAGGGAGGACCACAAGTTTGGGTAGAAGAAGCACTTGGCGAAAAATGGGCTTTTGTTACAGCTTGGCTACTATGGGTTCAAATGTTTTTTGGTATGGTAATGGTTTCAACAGCCTTTGCAGCAATGATTCCATATGTTATCAGTAGGCCACAACTTGCTAATAATAATATATTTATTGTAGTTACTGTTATCATTACATACTGGTTTATAACACTTTTAAACTTTAAAGCACAATTTGGTAAATGGATTAGTACTTGGGGAGCTGTGATAGGAATATATATCCCTGCTATTTTACTTATTACTCTAGGTCTTTGGTATTCTTTTAAAATAGGAAATGTTAATTTGGGACCTTTGAATTGGGAAACTGCTATTCCAAATCTCGATTCTTTGGATAAACTTTCATTTTTTGCTGGTGTTATTTTTATTTTTGCAGGTCTAGAAATTGCATCTGTTCACGCTAATGACATTGAAAATCCTAAACGAAACTATCCAATAGCTGTTTTTATAACAATATTTTTAATGGTTATATTTAATTTAATTGCTTCGTTAACAGAAGCTAATGCAATACCATCTAATGAGATTGATTTAGCAGTCATCACACAACCTTTTGAAATATATTTTAATGCACTAGGAATTCCGTGGGCAACGAATATTATTGCACTCATGATTGCTTTAGGAGTTTTCGCTCAATTAAACGCCTGGGTTTTAGGTCCATCCAAAGCAATGATTAAAGTTGCTGATGCAGGTCTGTTACCACCTATTTTTCAAAAAAGAAATAAAGATAATATCCCAGTCACATTTATTTTAATACAAGCTACGGTTATAACACTAGTTACTCTTTTATATATTATTGTTCCTGCTATTAATACAGGATTTATAATTATATTGATGTTGACAACTGTCCTTTACTGTATCGTATACATTTTTATTCTGATAGCAGAGGTTGTTTTAAGATACAAAAAGCCTGATGTCGTAAGATCAGTTCCTGTTCCAGGAGGTAAAATTGGAATGTGGATAACTGTTACTTTAGGTATGATTGGGGTCATATTAACAATTATAGTTAGTATTATTCCATCCAGTGATATTCCGGAAAATCTTCATACTGTATCTTTATTTGGACAAATTATTGGAGTTTTACTTTTATTCATAGCACCATTGATTATCTATAAATTAAAAAAAGAATCTTGGAAAAAACAAATTAAATAAGGAGTTGATGAATAACTATGCAAAACACTGGAGTAGATTTGAATGCACTTTTTTTAGGACCTAAATCAGAAAATGAAGATTTCTTTTTAAAAGAACTAGTTAGATTATTTGAGGAACATGCACAATGGAGAAAAAATTATCAACCCGGCGACGATGAAATTATAAAAATTTCTTTAAAAAATTCTGAGACCTTTATTAATACTTCAGAAAAGTGTGAAGAAGTTTTAAAAGAGCTGTCTAGACGTCTAAGAGTTGGAGCTACTCCGTGGCACTCACCAAGATATTTGGGACATATGAACTCTGAAACTTTAATGCCTGGATTATTAGGATACTTTGGTGCTATGCTTTATAATTTGAATAATGTTGCCTATGAATCTTCACAACCAACTTCTATCATGGAAAGCGAAGTAGGTGCAGATTTATGTAAATTACTAGGATTTGATCCAATTAAAGGTTGGGGACACATCTGTTGTGATGGTTCTATAGCCAACTTTGAAGGAATGTGGTATGCCAGAAACTTAAAATCACTACCATTAGCCATAAAACAAGTAGTTCCAGAACTTGTAGAAGGAAAAGATAATTGGGCTTTAATGAACATGTCTATTGAAGAGACTATAAATTTAATTGAAAATCATGAAAAAAAATGGGATATTTTAAAAGCGCATTCTGCAAGAGCTGTCTCTAAAGAATTACCTCATTTAGGTAAATGGATTGTTCCAGAAACAAAACATTATTCTTGGTTATAGGCCGCAGATGTATTAGGAATTGGTACAAATGATATTCTAACTATTGAACTTAATAATAATTATCGAATGAATGTAGATAAGCTGAAATTAGCTATCGATAATCTCATAGCTGAAGGAACTCCAATTTTAGGTGTTGTTGCAGTAGTAGGAACAACAGAAGAAGGGGCTATAGATTATGTTGATAAAATAGTAGCACTTAAAGATGAATATTCTAAAAATGGAATCAATTTTTATTTTCATATCGATGCTGCCTATGGAGGGTATGCCAGGTCAATTTTCTTAGATGAAGAATATAATTTTATTGAAAAAGCAGAATTGAAAAAAATATATAGAGAATATGGTATCTTTTATAATGAAAATATCAATTGGCCAAACGACGATATATATAACGCATTTAAAGCCATGAAGCATGCAGACAGTATAACGATTGATCCGCATAAAATGGGCTACATCCCTTACGCTACCGGTGGAATTGTAATTAAAGATAGAAGAATGAGAAATTCTATATCATATTTTGCCAGCTATGTATTTGAAAAAGGTGTAGAAATTCCAGCTTTACTCGGAGCGTTCATTATGGAAGGTTCTAAAGCTGGTGCCACTGCTGCTGCTGTTTGGAGTGCCCATAGAGTTTTACCATTAAATATAAGTGGTTATGGCAAACTAATGGGTGCTAGCATAGAAGGAGCATTTAATCTTTATAACTATTTAAAAACTAAAAAATCAATCAAAGTAAAAAATACAATTGTAAGAGTAGAGCCATTAACTTTACCAGATTTCAATATGGTTGACTTTATATTTAATGTCGAAGGAAATAAGTCTTTAGAATCTCTAAATAAATTAAATCAAACTCTTTATGATTTATCCTCAGTTATGACACCAAATATATATTCAAATAAATTTGTTACATCACATACAGATTTCAGCATAGAAGATTATGCAAATAGCCCATTGAATGTTCTACGAAGATTAGATATCCCTGATGAAGAATGGAGCAAAATTCGCAATTTAACTCTGTTGAGATCATGTGTGTTATCACCTTTTTTAAATAATCCAGAAACTTTTAAAATTTATATTGAAAAAATCGAAGAGTCTATCACAAAAAAATTAGCTCTTATCCTTGAATAACCAAAAGAAAAACCAAGAGCCTTCAGACTCTTGGTTTTCTATTATCCAATACCTCCATATAAAATTCCTAATACTAAGATTATCAATACTCCAGGCACAAATATATATTTTCCAATCTTTACAATATATTTTCCAATTTTATGTTTAGCCCCCAAATCAATTTCATACTCTATGGATTTTGCATCTATTCCATAAAAATAAAACCCTAAAATTATAATAGCTCCAAGTGGTATTAAATATATTGTCATTATATCAGCAAAAGTCCCAAATAGATTCATATCTAAATCTAATGGCAACCCAATTAAAAACAGGGTTCCTCCGACTACTATACTAGCTTTAATTCTAGAGATATTAAATTTTTCCATAGTTGCCTCTACAGGAACCTCTAATTGGTTTATTGCGGACGAGATAGCTGCAAATATCACGCTTAAAAAGAATATAATTCCCAAAACTTTCCCTCCTACCATATTGTTAAATACAGATGGAAGTGTTATAAATAATAAACTTGGTCCAGCTCCCGGTCCATATCCAAAAGCAAAAGCTGCAGGAATAATTATGAAGCCAGCCATTAATGCTGCTAATGTATCTAAAATACACGTTTGAATAACACTTGTAGATATATCTATCTTTTTATCCAAATAACTTCCATAAACTAAAAGTGCTGATCCACTCACTCCAACAGTAAAGAATGCCTGCCCTAAAGCCATGACCCAAGTTATTGGATTTGAAAGTTTATCCCAATCTGGTTTCAATAAAAATCTAACTCCCTCCATTGCTCCAGGAAGAGTTAAGGATTTTATCACAAGTCCAAAAAATATTGCAAACATAAGTGGCATCACAATCTTATTTATTTTCTCAATTCCTTTTATTACTCCCAAGGAGATTACTCCAACACTCAAAATAATAGCTATAAAATGCCAAAATATCGATTCTGTATTTCCAGTAAAGCTCATAAAATACTCTTCATAATTTAAGGTATTCATATCCACCGTTAAATATGTCACAAAATATTTTATTATCCATCCAAAAACTATTACATAAAATGTAAATATACCCGCTACAAAAACTATTGGAACAATTGGTAAAATTTTAGCAAAGGGAACTCCTTTTTTTTCCATGAGCTTTCCAACACCCAGTACCCCTTTCTTCATCATTCTTCCAAATGATATTTCCCCCACTAATCCAATATAAGCAAACAAAGCCATAAATATAAAGTATGGTATTAAAAACGCTGCACCTCCATAAGTACCCAGCTTCCAAGAGAAAAGCCAAATGTTTCCAAGTCCTATGGCTGCTCCTACACATGATAAAATAAATCCTATTTTGTTAGTAAACTTTTCTCTTTTTTTGTTCACGTCACTACACCTCCTAATTTTTATAAAAAAAATCCACAGATATATATCTGTGGAATAAATACTTTTATTTAATCTAACAGATACAATCTACTTTAGTTTTGACCAAGCTAAAATAAGTTTGTATCCTACACTATTAGGCTACAAACTAGTATGGCCACCACCAAAATAAAACTATCTCTGTCAAAGATGTATTAATTTTCAAAATATCTAATTGCTGTTTCATTTAATACACCTCCTTTAAAAACAAATATTTCGACTATTGTAGCATTATAAAATAAAAAAAACAAGGATTTTTTTATTTTTGTGATATAACTATATATGGATATTATTTTTTTAAGTGAGGTAACTATGGAAAAAATTAATTGTAATCAATTTCAACTATTAAACTACTATAAAAAAAATAGAGAGCTTTACCGTAAATTAGGAAAAAGATTAGAACGTTTTTTAAAACAGTCCTTTGAAAAAGAAAAAATTATCTATCATTCAATTACAAGTAGAGCTAAAACAAGAGAAAGTTTTCAAAAGAAAATAGAACGAAAAGGCTATATATGTATCGAAGAAGCCACTGATTTATGTGGTCTTCGAGTCATTACCTTTTTAGAAAGTGAAACCAAAATTGTTGAAAATTTTTTAAGACATACATTTATAATTGATGAAAGTAATAGTGTTGATAAAAGTGATACTTTAGGAGAAGATAAGGTTGGATATAAGTCAATTCATCTAGTTGCAACTCTACCAAAAACTCTTTCGGAACTTCCTGAATTTGAAAGATTTGAAGGGTTAAAGTTTGAAGTTCAAGTTAGAACAATATTACAGCATGCATGGGCTGAAGTTGAACATGATAAAAATTATAAATTCAGTGGGCAACTCCCAACAGATATAAAAAGACGATTTAAACTTTTAGCTGGTTTTTTAGAGATTGCAGACAGAGAATTTGAAAGTATATCAAAAGAGATTACAGAGTATGAAAGAAAAGTCGTAAATACAATTGAAGGAAATACTCTCCATGAAATCGAAATAAATTCGACATCATTACGAAAGTATCTAAATAAAAAATTTAATATAACATTTTCTCAAGGTATTAGTCCAAAAATTATAGCTCTTTTACATAGCAACAATATTAATACACTGGAAGATTTCTCTAAAATAGAAAATTTAAAAATTATGGAAAAATATTTTGGAAATGGGAGTAAAAAAGTTCCAGCACGCTATGACTTAATGATTAAAAATCTTTTAGACTCCAAAGAGAAACAATTGTAAGTAGTTGTTACAAAAAAAGGAGGTTTTTATGGGAATTTTAAGTAATGAAAGCTGTTTAAAAATGAAAGAAAAAGAGTATCATAAAGTTATTTTCCCTTTAAAGTTAAAACTTGCAGAGCTCCAAAGAACCAGTAAAGATAAAAAAATCCCTATTCTAATTATTTTCGAAGGACTTGAAGCCTCAGGTAAAGGTTCAGTTATAAACGAAATTTTGGTAACATTAGACCCTAGGAGCTATCGAGTTATTAGTCATAACCATCCTTTAGAAGAAAACACCCTTCCATTAAAACAATATTTAGAGGATATTCCTGGTAAAGGAGAACTTCATATTTTTGATAAATCTTGGTACGACCTCGCTTTTCAAGAAGAAGCTTATATTACTAGAAGGTGTAAAGAAATCAATAAAATTGAACGATCTCTTCTTCGAAGTGGAATGTTAATTATTAAATTTTTTCTTCATGTATCTAAAAAAATACAAAGAAAGAGATATTTTAAAGCTAAAAAAAATCCAGCAAAATCATGGAAAGTAACTCCGTATGCTTGGAAACAAAACTTTAATTACAAATCTATTATTAGAAACTGGGAAGATATCATAGAACGAACTAATAATTTTAATTGTGATTGGAACATTATCTCTTCAAATAGCCTGTATGGAGCAAAATCCGAGGTTTTTAGAATAATCGTTGAAAAAATAGAAAATTATTTAAATCAAAAAGAAATAAGACCTGATGATGTTTTACTTCCATATAAAAAACCCTATTCATTAGACAATCTTGATTTAAATAAAACTATTGATAAAAAAGAATACAAAAAAGAGCTAGTAAAATTACAAAACAAAATCTCAGATCTCCATCACGAACTATATACTAGACGTATTCCTGTTATAATAGCTTATGAAGGATGGGATGCTGCTGGAAAAGGTGGAAATATTAAAAGAGTTGTTGAAAAAATGGATCCTAGGGGTTATGATGTTATCCCCACTGCTGCTCCAAATGATGTCGAAAAAAATAAATATTATCTTTGGAGATTTTGGAAATCTTTTCCACGATATGGACATATAGCTATCTTTGATAGAACATGGTATGGCAGAGTACTTGTGGAAAGAGTTGAAAAATTTGCTACCAAATATGAATGGAAAAGAGCTTATCAAGAAATTGTAGATATGGAAACTCAATGGAGCAATAATGGCTCTATCATTATCAAATTTTGGCTACAAATTTCTAAAGATGAACAATTGAAAAGATTTAAAGAAAGAGAAAAAACTCCTTCTAAACAATGGAAAATAACTGAAGAAGACTGGAGAAATCGTGAAAAATGGAAAGAATATAAAGCAGCCATAGAAGAGATGATATCGAGAACTTCTACAAATTCTTGCCCATGGCATATAGTTCCAGCTAACGATAAGTATTATGCTAGAATTTTTGTTTTGAAAAAAATTATAGAAAAAATTGAAAAAAAATTATACAACATATAATTTATTACAGAGAAATATGAAAAAGGCGCCTAAGAAAAAATCTTGGCGCCAAATTAGAGAGTGTTTAAATCTTTGTGTAAACCTCAGTAATTTTTCTAGATTAATAGATTTAATATTTTTTACTTTTAATACTAATATTTTCTTTAGAATAATACGAATTTAACTCGGCGTCAGGGTTTTTCTTTTGACGCCTTTT
>NZ_CDRRQU010000029.1:0-29753 GCF_977044495.1 Cetobacterium sp.
ATTTAAGTGAAAAAGATAGATTTGTCTATACAGAAGACTTAAAGAATATAAAGCTAGAACTACTTAAAGCGGAATCTTTTAAAACTGATGGCAACTCTGAAAATGAAATAGCACCGCCTTTACCACCAAGAGATGAAACTGTTCTTGCTGATATGGATAATAAAGATCCAATGAAAAAATACAGTGACTTAATAGTTGAAAAAGATCAAACTCCAGATAATTCTTTAAAAGAGGTTAATATTAAAAAAGAGATACAAAATAATCCTCCGTATGAAAAAGAATATAAGAAGCTTGAAAAACTTGAGCAAGATATGCAAAAGGAAAGAGAAAAGCTAAATGATCTTTTCATTAAACAATCAGAGTTATCTGCTAAAGAGTTAGACAATAACTCCAAAAAAGAATTAAATAATATAGAGAAATTGCTAGAACAGACTAAGAATAAAATAAATGAATTACAAAAAAAGCAAAATGAAACAATTGCAAATATAGACAGCATAAGAGAAAAAAATACAAAAAAAGTGACGGAAATCTCTATTGAAAATAGTGATACAAATAATTCAAATAATAAAAATGAAATCACTATTCCTAGTGACTTAAAGGTAGAGAATAAGGTAATAAAAACAGAGTATGGAGACATAAATTTGACAACTACAGATATAGGAGTAATCAAAAACTATATTGAAAGTGGATTTTTAGTAAATGATAGTTTGAGAGAAAATATACCTTTGACAGAAAAGGAGACAAAATTTGTAAAAGAGTTGGATGAAGCACTTTCAAAAATGCCAAGTTATACAGGTGACGTTCAAAGAGTTTTATACATACCAGCTGAGGATAGAGCAGAGTTTAAAAAGTTTTTAGAGAGTCATACAGTGGGAAGTGTTGTAGAATATAAAGGGTACACATCAACTGCTCGTACAGATGTTAAAAATTCAGATTTACCAAGTAACATAGTTTTAAATATAAAGGATACTACTTCGGGAAAAGATGTAACATATTTTAATAAGGATGAAGGGAAAGTTATATTTGAAAGAGGAGCTAAGTTTGAAGTAACTAAGGTTGTTGAAAAAGATGGTAAGTTCTATATCGATATGAAAGAAAGTAAGGGAGATACTAGAGCTACTGAAAAACAAGAATCTATTTATGAAAAGGTTTTACCTTGGAAAGAACAGAGTTTTGACGATAAAAATTTATCTGAAAAAGATGATGAAGTTAAATACTCTGATTTACTATTAGATAAGAATAGCAAAAAAGAGATACAAACAAAAGAACCAGAGGTTATCTATGCTGATTTGAATGAGCTAGGAATAAATGAAAGTTCAAATACTCAAAAGAAGCCAGAATTACCAACTGGACATCCGATATTAGATAAAAATGAAAAAACAGTGAAGGCGAATGAAAAAGAAACTTTAAAGAAAGATGCCTATAAAAAAGAAGGAGATAAATTTATAAGAAGTGAAGAGGAAATAAAAAGGCAGATTGATTTGGTTTTAAATAGTGGAAAAAATATTCCACCTGAGCATCTACAAGAGTTTGTATCTAGATTATTAACTAATAAAGACAAGGAAAAATTGGATAATTTGAATGGAGTTACAATAGAAAATGCACAAGTTACGAATACTAGCACAGAAGATGATAACCGTTTGGCTGCCTTCTATTCTAAAGTAACAAACAAATTTGAAAGAAATAGAGAAAGAATGGACAATGAGTTGATAAGAAAATTATCAGCTAGTGAGGAACTGGGGAATATTATATTAGGACAAAAATTAAAAACTCAAGAAGATAAAAAAGAGTTTATAAAAAAATATAATGAAAATCCAGAAGCACTTATCAATGAAATAACTAATTCTAGTATGAAAATAGATGAAGCAACAGTAAATGCTTTAGCAGATGTGATTCAGAAAACAAGAAAAGATACATTTGAAAAAGTAACTAAACTACCATATGAAAATGCCGTTATAAAAATAGTTGATAATAATACGGGTAGTCTTGCTGGGTATTCAAACGGAGAAATCAAAATAGATTTAAATAAAGTGACTTCGTTAGAAAAAGCGTTAGATTCATTGTTACATGAAAATGTTCATTTGGAACAAGATATTATTAGAAAAAATCCGAGTCAAGCAATAAGTGAGTCGGTGAGAGATTTATATAATATAAACCATTCTCAAGGTGGATATATAAAAGCTGGAGAAGATCAACATACAAATATTCAGTATATGAATCAACCTGTTGAGGCGGAAGCATTTTATGCAATGCGTGCAAATGAATTGATAAAAAAAATAATAGTAAATACTGTTAAAAAACTTGAAAAAGAGACAAATGCTGGTAAAGAAGTTTGATTTCTAGAAAATAAAGAGTAAAAAAGGAAAGAGATAACACAAAGTGTTATCTCTTTCTTTATATATAAAATTAACTATAATTCCTAGGGAATGTATATATACTATATCTTAGAATTACTCAGATACTCTTTTTTATCAGTATGTATGTACATAACAGAACCATCTTTTATTTTGTCAATAACGGGCTTAGCGAGTTCAGCTGGTATAGTAGGACACCCTAAGCTTTTATAAAGCATAGGAACTGATTTTATGGGAGTAGCATATTTAGAGCCATGCAAAACAATACTTCTTTTCATAGCGTTGTCATTGATTCCTTTTTCTAATCCCTGTAGTCTCAAAGAGTATCCAAATTGCCCATTATAGGCATACGAAGTTTTAAAAAACCCAGGAGAACTCTTATAGGAGTTTAGAATATTTGAAAACTCGGTAGTATAGTTATCACCACTATTTTTACCGTGCATAACATATGTAGAATAAAGTAACTCTTCTTTATTCAAATCAATAACGTAGAATCTTTTTTCTAAAGAGGGTTTAGAGTAATCGATAATTGTGAGAATATCCTCTTTTTTATTTTTAATTTTTTCATATCCAGTAATAGCTCGATAAAAAGTAGATAAAGAGATTTCTTTATCTAAGTGTAGTTTTAAGTATTGTTTGACAATTTTGTTATCACTAAGTGAATCATTTCCAAATATAGTCATAGATAATAAAGTAAACGATAGTACAATAATTCTTTTCATCAATCCTCTCCTTTTTTATAAATCTTAAACATTTCTGTTATATACTATAATAAAAAAAAAGAAGCTTCTATATACTATTTTTTGATAAAAATTTTTCAAAAATTATTACAAGTAGAAAATGATTATTTGACTTTTTCGTTTTTTAAAATGCGTCTCTTAGCTTTTACAGATGCAATAGATCTGTTTAGAGTTTCAGATATCCAAAGTAATGGTAAATCAATGTGATTTTTTAGAAAATTAAGTTCCTCTTTACTCCAAGATCTTTTATTAAAAAGATTCAGATGTCCCATCATATAATTAATTTGAAGTTTACTTTTACCAAGTATTTTGCTTAGTTCAGAGATATCTAAAGTTCTATTTTGTATTAAAAAATTAATATCTTTTTCATTCCATAAATTTTTTTTTAATTTTTTTTTTGGTTTTCCTAAAATATTTTCACCTATTTTTTCATAACAAAGATTTTTAATATCTTCAGATATATTTTTTAATAATATTTTCTCATCATTTTTTATGATTAGTAATCTATTTTGATCGAGTTCTTCGACATCTATTGCATCATTAAGAATAAGTAAAAGTTTTCTGTGTAAGTCATTCATAATCAAGAACACCCTCCTATAGATTATTAATCTAGTATTTTTATATTCTTTAAGTCGTTTAAAAAATGCAGATTAATTTTTAAGATTTTCTCCTTGTATGAAACGTCATTGTATTTATTTCTTCTTACTTTAGATACAATTTCTAATGAATTAAAAAGTTCAAAAAATGTGATATCTTTATTTTTTAGATAGTATCCTCCATTTTTACCTTTCGTAGATATAATAAGTTCACTTTTAGATAATTCTGAAAGAATACCTAATCCCATATTATAAGGTACTTGGATATTTTTTAAAATATCTTTTCCAAGTTTTGTATTTAATTCATTTGTTTCTTTTAGTTCTTGAATTATGATATAACCATATTCTATTTTTTTTGAAAACATTCCTCTTCCTTTCCAGAACATTCATCCAATACGAGATGATTCAAATATTCATTAATTTTTTCAATATTTAATTTAACTAAATTTTTTTCTTCAATTATATAGTTTTCCTTTTTTAATTTTGAGTAAATTAGATAGAATTGACTCTTGCTAATATTGAAGTTTTCATAACTAATCTCTTTTTTAGGAATCTCATTATCAGAGTTAGCATATAATTTCAGAATAGCCAAGATATAACCTTTAGAATCATAGAGCTGATATAAAAACTTTATGATTGACTTCTTTATTAGTTGTGATAGCATTTTTTCAAATACAGTATTTTTTAAAATATCTTTTTTAGAGAACTTAAATTCTTCTAGTGTAGTTTCCTCCAGAGCCTCTACTTCCACATCTATCTCAGGAAGATTAACATTGAAATTAGATGAAATATTGAAAAAATTTCCAACCAATTCACCCTCTCTTAAACAGTTTTCATTAGATATAATTTTTCCACTGGCCAAAATATCCTTTGTAATTACTTTACCTTTCGTTATCAAGAAGAATCGTCCGTCTAAATAGTATTTTTCATTTGAACTTAGATCAACTTTTAACACTAAAATTTCACCACCTTGTTGATATGTTTTCTTAGACAAACTTGTGATTAATTTAAACTTGTGATTAGTTTAAAGTTAAAACAATTATACATTTATACATTAAAATTTTATATTAATAATTTAATATATTTATAGTTTTCTATTGTCCTATTTAGGAATTTTTTAAGTGGAATTTCTTTTAAAATGAACATGGTAAGAGAAAGAAGAAAAGGAGGTGTTTTTTTTGTGGAAGGAAATAATGTAAAATGTTTTATTGATGGAATTTTATCTTTAGATTTCAGTAAAGATTATATTTTTATAAAAGATTCAAATTTAAAATATTTATACGCTAATCCAAACTTTTGTTCTTTATTTAATACAAGTTTGAATGAGATTATAGGTAAAGACGATAGTTTTATAATAAAAGACTTGAATACTTTGAAAAGTTGTGAAAAAAGTGATAAATTTGCCTTAAAAAATAATCAAATTATTTGTATTGAAGAGGTTTTTGAGAAAGATTTTAGTGTTTTAAAAATAAAAATAAACTTGGATCAAGATGAAACGGGGATTTTATGTTTGGCAAGAGTTAAATAAAAGACAAATTTGTTATTTTATTAAAATAATGAAATATATATTTTTTATAAATCATATAAAATATATATGATTCGATAGCTGTATTTTGGGATATTAAGAAAATTGAATAAAACCACCAGTAAGTAATTTGGAAAGATTACTTATTAGTGGTTTTAACTTTCTTATAGCTTAAAAAAGTCTTTAACTTTTTTTATGAAACTATTTTCAATTTTTCGATTTTTATCCTTTAGTTTTTCATCAAAATTTTTAAGCAAAGTTTTTTGTTCTTCATCCAAATCAGTAGGAACTTCAATTATAATTTCAGCGTAATGAGTTCCTTTTTTCTTAGTTTTGGGATTAAAAATACCATACTCTCTTAGAGCAAAACGTTTTCCGCATTGAGTTCCAGCAGGTATTTTGATTTTTTTATTTCCACTTAAAGTTGGAACTTCTACTTCGCCACCTAGAGTGGCAGTATAGTAACTGATTGGAACTTTACAAATAATGTCATATCCATCCCTTATAAAAAGCTCATTCGGTTTGATTTTTATATATATATAAAGATCTCCGTGAGGACCTCCAGTTGTACTGGCATTACCGAATTTAGCTAATTTTAACTTTTGTCCATCAGCTATACCAGCAGGTATTTTAAATTTCTTTTCAACCTCTTCAGGAGCACCATTTTTTCCAGTACGAGCGTATCTTATAGTTTTTTCTTCACCTTTAGCTGATTCTTCTAAAGATATCTCAATTTCCATAGATAGGTCTCCGCCAGGTTGTGGACCTCTTTTTCGAGCACCTCTACCACCGAAGAATGATCCAAAGATATCTCCTAAATCTTCCTCGTCTCCTCCACCTCCGAACTCATTGAAGTTAAAGTTAAAATTTCCAAAATTAAAATCTTGGTAGTTTTGTCCACCACCATATTGACCGTAACCTTGAGAACTACTTGGACCGCCTTGTTCAAAAGCAGCATGACCAAAATTATCATATTGACTTCTTTTTTCTGGGTCTGATAGTATTTGATAAGCTTCATTGACCTCTTTAAATTTTTTTTCAGCTTGGGCTTTTTCAGCTTCAGTCGAAGAACTAAATTTGTCAGGATGATATTTTCGAGCTTGTTTTCTATAAGCCTTTTTTATCTCAGCCTCACTGGCGTTTTTATTAACTTCTAAAATCTTATAAAAATCCTCTTTTAGAGCCATTGTAGCCTCCTTCTATACTTAAATTTATAATCAAAAACATTTACACAATTGTATGTTTTACTTTACTAACTTAAGAAAGAAATTCCTTTAGAATTATAAAATAAAAAAATATATAAAAAATAAAAGAAAAATATATGTTTTATAGAAGAAGATTTAATAGAGAATAGAAAATAAAACTAACATATATTTAAGGGAAGGGTGAGTTACTATGTCTAAGAAAATAACAGTAGAGAAATTTGAAACATTTATTTTAGAGTGTGTAAATGAGATGAAAATAGGGGAGAAAATGGTCTTTACTAAGAAAGCAATGCCTTTATCAAGAGATCATACAATAACTTTAATGAAAGTAGACGACAATAGATACACAGTGATTGAAAGAGGAATTGATGATTTAGAGTTTTCAAATATCGATTTTAATGAAGTTATTAGAGAGTTGATGCTACTAAAAGAGAAAGAGTTCGGAGATTGTGAAGAGTTTTATGCCCATAAAGCATAGATTTTGATAGAATAAACCATGCCATAAAGGCATGGTTTCTATGAACTCTAACAACTGAATATATGGAGTTGAGACAAGTAATTCTGTTGTCTCGTAAAATATTCACAGTATGCGACCCACTTTGAAAGGAGCGAAAGCCAAGCATTGACGTTCAAGGTGATATACAATATCTGTTGACCACAAAACTTGATTTTTGTAGGTGACATCGGACATATGTTTTAAAAACTATGAAGTTTGTAATATATTCAGGGTAGGAACTACCCGCAGAGCGTGATTAATATATCCGACATGAGTCAGATACTTCCCACGAAGCCCCGCCCTCTATTAGGGCGGTGGTAGTTCACAAAAAGAACCTCCATGACTTATCAATATGGAGGTTCTTTTTTTCAATATAATATTTTTTTTAAAAAAGTGTTAAAACTTTTTTTTAAATGACATTTTTTTTCATTAAAATGGAATACAATAAGAACAAGACTATTTTACTAAAATCATAAAATTTGAAAAGTCTGTATCCTCTCACGCCTACTTTATTATAGATATATTTGGTTAAAAAACAACGTTACAAAAAAATTCGAATATAAAGATGTCCCCCGATATTCTTTATTAAAAGAAAATATGATTTTATAATCGGTAAAATTAGTGAGTTTTTAATAGAAAAAGTAGGTGTGGCGAGAGGATATCCAGTTTGTTGACTTTAAATAGGAGGATAGAAAAATAATGTCTAGTGAGGTAGAGGTTATAAAAAATAGTTTTTATGAGCTATTTAGAGTTAATTACAGGGATATTAAAGGGAAAAAACAAAATTTTACAGATTTAGAGAATTTAAGTGGTATGGTTATTAAAATTTGTGTAAAAGGAAAGGGGCTATATTACTATAACTCGGAAGAATATGTATTCTTTGAAGAGGGAGATCTAATAATATGTAATGAGTTCTATTTCAACAGTATTTTGACTTTAACGAAAGAGTGTAAACTAGATATTTTTCAAATAAAAGATTATTCATTGTTAGAGATATTGAATAATAAGATAAAAAAGAAAGAGTATCAAAAGATAAAAATTTATAATTTAAAAAAGATACTATTTGAGATTGAAAAGACCTTAAAAATTGAGAGCAAAGAGTTAACTTTTTTTAAGCTTTTGATAGATATAATATTTTATTTAGGGGAAAGAAAAAATAACATTGGATTCAATTATTTGAACGATAAAAACTTTATGGATATACTTTTGTATATAGATTCTAATATTGATAGAAGAATAACTGTCAGTGATGTGGAAAAGGAGTTCAAAATCTATAATAAGATACTAAAAGAGTTATTTAAAAAATATCTGGGTATTTTTCCATCTGAGTATATATTGAATCAAAAATTGACTAAAGCAGCGATACTTCTAAGAACTACTGACTATAAGATCGGGTATATATCTGATATCCTATCAATTTCGTCACCAAGTGCATTCACTTTAATTTTTAAAAGAAAATTCAAAGAATCTCCATTAAATTATAGAAAAAAATAAAATGTATGTCTTCTTAAAAATAAAGGGACATACATTTTTTATTTTAAGTTCTTCTATAAAAGTCATTTAGAAAAACCTTGAACGGCGTCTGAAACCTTAATAATTGATTTAGAGAGCGTTTCCATACTCACTGTTTTTTTGAAAAACCAATAGAATTTAAAACCAGGAGCACTGGTGATTCTAAGGACGTGAATATTTGGGAAACGTAGACGAAACATCTCGGTAGTTCCAATTTGATTAAGTGGAATAGAAAAAATTTTTGATACGAAGTTCATATCTGTTGTTATTTTAAATTTTTGAATACTAATTATTCTCATATTGGTTATTAAAAAAGATCTAAAGGGGTTGTCATAACAATTTATAATAACTTCGTTGGGACTCAAGAGAATTTGATGAAACTCCTTATTTATAGAATCTTTTAAGATAACAGCTTCCATTCTTGTAAATGGAAAACTAATAATTTCCCAAAGTAAACTAAAATATGTAGGCATGTATACCACGCTCCTTTATTTTTAAAAATAGTTTTTCATTTGTTTTTGGAGTATACAAAAATAAGGGAGCCATTCCTACTTTAAGTTTATAATTATTTTTGTTTCTCTCCAGAAAAAGAGTGATGTTTAAAGAAAATGGTATATTTACTAAAAATACTATAGTGAGTATATTAAGAATAAGAGTATTTAGTAAGTATAGAAAATTGCATAGGGAGATTGAGATGGGGGATATATTAAAAAGGCGTATAGAATATTTAACAGGGGGAAGTGCACCGAAAGAGATATTAGAAAAGTTGGAAGAAGAGTGTAGAGAAATATTGGAAGAATACAAAGAGAATAATACTTTAATTGAAAATAGTGAACAAAAAATTTTAGTGGAAAGAATAAGAGATAGTTATAAAAAAATATTGACTTTAGGAGTAGCGTATAATACGGAGAATTCGCTCTATAATAAAGATGAGCAATTGATTGTGGTGGCAATGGAAGTATTAGAAAATAACTATAGAAATTACTATAATTTAGAATCTGTGGAGCATACAAATTGGTGGCAATGGGAGATTGGATACCCTTTATTAATAAATGATATATTGATTCTTTTTTATGAGGAGTTTAAAAAGAGTTTTACAGATAAAATAGTGGATGCGACAAAATATTTTTTACCAGATGAAAGATATCTAGGAAACAATCCTGTGGCTATACATCCCACTGGTTCGCCTCTAAGAGTAGCAACTGGAGGAAATTTAATCGACACTTGTAAAATAATTTTTTTAAGAGGAGCCATTTTAAAGGATTTAAAAATATGTCAGAAAGCCGTAGAATCTATATCAGAAACATTAAATATAGTATCTGAAAAAAATATAGAGACAATAAGTAATAGAGATGGATTTTATAAAGACGGCTCTTTTATACAACATGGGTTTATACCGTATGCAGGAACTTATGGAAATGTTTTGTTATCTGGGATTGCTGAAATAATATATTTAGTAGACAAAAAGCTGAGAGATAAAATAGATATAGAAAAAATATGTGAAAGAGTTTATCTAGCTTTTGAACCTTTATTTTTTAGAGGAGCTATGACAGATATAGTCAATGGGAGGGCTATAACAAGAGAAGGAAATGACCATCAGATAGGACATGAAATTATAAATTCGTTACTACTTTTAGCAGATGGAGTTGATGAAAAGAACAGAGTGAAACTTTTGGAGATAGCTAAAAGAGAGTTAGTTTTAGATGAATATTACCTACATAGAGAAAAGGAAAGAAAAGCTATATTTTACAATCTTTCTACAGAAGTTTTAAAAAATTTAAAGATTAAAGTTAAGAACTATCCCAGTGAAGTAAAGTGCTTTAATGAGATGAATAGAGTGTTCTATAGAAATATGAATTTTGCGATAGGGGTAGCTATGCACTCAAATAAAATTGGAAATTTTGAAACATTTAATGGTGAAAACACAAAGGGATGGTTTACGGGAGATGGAGGAGTATACATATATTCAAAAGGTGATGAATATATAGATTATTAGAAAGATGTAGATTTTTACTACATTCCGGGAACAACGGAGATAAAGATGGATATGGAAAATAGAGATAGAATAGAGAGTTCTATAGGCAATATGCCGAAAAATAGTGTTGCTGAAGCTTATGGAGATGTAGATTCAGGGGTCGCTTATATGGATTTTATCAATTGGAATGGGAAATTGAAGAGTAGGAAAAATTATATCTTTAAAAAAACAGGGATATTTTATTTAGAGAGTTGCATAAGTGGAGAGGGAGAAGTATATTCAACTGTAGCAAATATGAGAATATCTAATTTGAAAGATAAAGAAGTGTATATCGATGGAAAAATTATGGTGGGATTCTCTATAGCTGGAAGATTTAAAGAGATAAATTTAGGAAATTTGATATATAAATTTTATAAAAGTGAAAAAATAAATTTAGAAATCTATGGCGAAAAAGAGAATAGATTTGTAAAAATTTGGATAGATTTGGGAAGAAATCCAATTAATTATACTATTGCATGGGAGGTAGTAGTTGTAGTATAATATATAAAAAGTTTTATAAAAGGTGGAATATGTTAAAAAAAGAACGAAAAAATATTTTTTTGAACAAAAAACTTTGGAGTTTTTTTATTTTTTCTTCAATAGTAATATTTTTATTTGGGATAAAGGAGTATAGAAACTATAAAAAAGAGGAAAAATTGAGAGTTGAAAGACTTCTAAATAAGATAAATTTGAAGGTGGAGCTATTTATGTCCTCCATCGGAGATTTAGAGAATAGTGAACCAATAAAGGAATACTATAATTCAGATGAGACATCATACTATAATTTACTAAAGGTATTACAAGAGATTCAAAAGAAAAATAATATCTATGGAAAAAGTGGTTATACTTTAAGTTTGGGAAAAGAGAGCTCGGATATTATAATTACAGGAAGTGGTACCAAAAGTAAAGAGGAATATCTAGATTGTTAGGAATCTTTCTATTATTTTCTAGCAAAAGTTTAGTGAGTTATTCGAATCAAATTATTGTGGTCAACGATAAAACAATTGATGTATCAGTTGCGAGTGGAGCGGGAATGTCAGCTGGGAATAACCAAACTATTATAAATCAAGGAATAATAAATGTGATAGGAAATAAATTTACTACTGGAATGAAAGTGGATGGAGAGGGAAGAGAGGGATTTAATGAGGGAGTTATAAACCATGTTGGAAATGGTGTGGACACATCAAATGCTATGAACGCTCAAAATGGAGGATACGTAGAAAATAAGAAAGAGATAGATGTTTCAGGGAAAAATGCTTCAGGAGTGTCGGCGGATAAAGTTGGGTCTATAGGAGTAAATACTGGAAATATAAGTGTTTCAAATAGTGCTAATGCTATGAAGGCAACTGGAGGGGCTGAAGTAACAAATTTTGGAAAGATAGATGTAAGTACAGCAAATTCTACGGGGATTTTTGTAACTGATTCTGGCTCTAGAGCTTTAAATGAAGGGGATATATATGTTTCTGGAAATAGTTCAGCTGGAATATCGATCACAAAGGGGAGTTTTGGAGAAAATAAAGGAAATATATATGTAACAGCAGGGCAATATACATCAGGTATAAAAGTTGATGGAGATGGAAGTAAAGGAGTAAATAGCGGAAAAATAATTCATGTTGGAGATGGGCAAACATCAAATGCTATGTTGGGTCAAAACGGTGGAAATATTGAAAATTTTGGAATAATAGAGGTATCAGGAACAAACGCCTCCGGAATGGGAGCGGATAAAATAGGATCAGAACTTTCCAATAAAGGAGAGATAATAGTAACAAATAAAGCTAAAGGTATAAAATTAACAGCAGGAGCAACAGGAGCTAATGAGGGACAGATAAAGGTAATTGATGGAACGGGGATATCTATCGAATCAGCTTCAAAAGGTGAGAATAGGGGAGAGATTTATGTTTCAAGCGATAGGTCGATAGGAATATCTGTGACAGCGGGAAGTGAAGGGATAAACAGTGGAAATATATATATTACAGCAGGGGAGTTTACTTCTGGAATACAGGCAACAGGCGCTGATTCCAAAGGTATAAATAATGGCAATATAATCCATGCTGGAAATGGAAAAACTTCAAATGCTATGCTAGCTCAAAGTGGAGGATATTTAGAAAATAATGGTAGGATTGAGATTTCGGGAACAAATGCTTCTGGTATGGCAATAGATGGAAAAAATAGTATTGGAATAAACAACAAAGTTATAAGTGGAAATAAAAATTCGATAGGCATAAAAATAAGTGGTGGAGCTGAGGGAAGTAATAAAGGCATCATAAGTATGGAGGGAGCAGGATCAACAGGGATATTGATAGGTAACACTACAAGTTCTGGAAAAGGAGTAAATGAAGGAGAGATTTACATTGAGGGAGATCGTTCTATCGGTATGTCGCTATTGAATGGAAGCGAAGGGATAAATAGTGGGAGTATATATGTTACAGCTGGACAATATTCATCAGCAATAAAAGCTGATGGAATAGGGAGTATAGGAACAAATAATGGAACAATAGTCCATATAGGAGATGGGCAAACATCAAACGCTATATTAGCTCAAAATAAGGGAAGAGTAGAGAATAATGGTCTAGTTCAAGTATCTGGAGTAAATACTTCTGCAATGAGTGCTTCAGGAGATGGAAGTGAAATTTTAAATAATGAGGCGGGAAAAATTGAAATTTTTGATAAGGCTTTGGGAATAAAAATAGAAAACAGTGGATTCGGAGAAAATTCTGGAACAATATTAAACTACAGTACTAGCACAGGAATAGATGTGCGAAGTGGAGGAACGGCTTTAAATACAGGAGTAGTTGAAAATTATTATACTGGGAATGGTGTGAAGGTGTCACAGGGTATTTTAACAAACTCAGGTGAGATAAAAAATTATGGCTTAGGAAATGCTGTTCTAGTAAGTGATGGAATTTTTATAAATGAAGGTGGGACAATAGAGGGTGGGAATGGTGTAGCTATAAGATCAGAAGTTCTTAGAGTAAAAGATCCCGAGACTGGAAAATATTATGATGCTCCTACTAATAACTCAGTAGTTTTAAAAGGTGGAAAGGTAAATGGAAGTATTATTGGAGGAGTTGGAGTAGACGCACTTTTTCTT
Organism: Cetobacterium sp.; assembly: GCF_977044495.1. Taxonomy (NCBI): domain Bacteria; kingdom Fusobacteriati; phylum Fusobacteriota; class Fusobacteriia; order Fusobacteriales; family Fusobacteriaceae; genus Cetobacterium; species Cetobacterium sp. The sequence continues at coordinate 13,534 of NZ_CDRRQU010000029.1, forward strand.
CAAGGAAATAATAATTTATCAGATATAAGTTTAGAAAACTATGAGATTTTATCAGCAACTGGTGGAGATAGTAAAATAGATAACTCTTTTATAGACTTGGAATACAATAGGGGGAATCTAGCTTACTTTGATGAGAATAAAACTAAGTTAGAAAGTGAAGGAATTATAACAGTAGATAAAGGTAGGTTAGAAATATCAAATAGTTCTTTAGTTATAGACTTTAAAAATTCGTTGACGGATACAACATTAGAGAACTCAATAATATCAGCGGATAAGTTAGTTTTAAATGGGAACATAAGCTTTTCTTTCATATCTGGAGATGGGAGAAATGAGTTTAATCTATCAGAGGCTTTTGGTGGGGTAGAGATTGAATTAGGAGAAAGTGCTAAAATAGATTCAACAGTTATTTGGAGCTATGAAGTAAAAGACGAAAATATAATAGCTAGAAAAAATAGTTATGGAGAGATAGTAAATACAGGGAAATTATCGAATTTTGTGACTTTGTTAGAATCTGATAGAATAGCAAAAAGTTTTTCTGAAGAGAGAAGTATAGACAAAAGTCTACTTTACGCAGTATCAGATGCAGAGCAACTACAAACTTCAGGAGAGTTCACAGAGGCTATGAAACAGTTATCAGGTGGAGTATATGGATATATGGCTGATATAGCAGCGCTGAACTCAAAAACTTTATCTAAAAGAATGCTAGATAGAGTTATTCAAAGCGATTTTACAAGAGAGAGAGCTACAAATTCATCGATTCAAGATGTTATATATATGGATAATAACCATAGAATAAATGGACTTATGGATGTTTCGTATAAAGAAAATGGAGTTTTGGGTATAACAGAAAAGCAAATAGAAGAAAGTGCAAAAATTGGATTTATGTATGGAGGAAGTAATGGACATGTTAAATTTCAAGGTGGGGAATATGGAAAAGCGAGTCTAGATAATGTATATGTAGGAGGGTATTATAACTACAGATTTACAGATAGATTCTCTCTAACTTCAAATGCTAGGGTAACAACAACATTTAATTCTTTGAAAAGAACTATAGATTACGGAAATACATACGGAACTTTTGATTCGACGTTTCCAACTTATGGGATAGGAATAGGAACTGTAGCCTCATACAATATTTTAAAGAATGACTACAAATTTGGAGCTTATGGTGGAATAGATTGGACTAAAATCATTCAAGGAAATATAACAGAGGATCCTAGACCAAATGGAACTGTTCAGAATGAATTGGCGATTAATAATAGCAAAACTGTGGATGAGGAGTTTTATGATTCGGTTGTTCCAAAAGTTGGAATTCTTTTAGAAAAAACTGGATATTTGTTTGGGAAAAAATATATTGTAGGTGGAAATATTGAATATGAAACAGAGATGGGTGATATAAAAGATGGAAAAAATCTTAAACTTCAAGGGTTATCAGAAAAACATAAGATAGAGACAACTAAGATGGAAAATCTGATGTCATATAATATTTTTGCGTCACTAAACTTAACAGAGGATTTTTCAGTTTTAGGGAGTTATACATCAACGAAATCGAAAGAGTATGATGCAGATAGTGTAACAGTTGGAGGTAGATATAAATTTAATTCTATAGGAGATTCATTGAATACATATTTTGATAATCTTGCTGGAAATAGAAGTGATAGATGGAGAGGGACAGTAAACTTTATATTAGAAGTTGAAGATGATTCAGATAGAGTTTATTTTGATTCTGAGGGAAGAGCTTTCCCGGGAGACTATGCAGTATCTACACTTTATATGCCAAAAATTACAATAGGATTGAATGATTTAAAATCTAAGTGGTCATACTATTTTGAAGGATATTATAAAGATAATGAGTTGTTTCAAGGGTTGAAATCCAATGAAGCGAAGCAACACATGACAAGAATACACCTAGAGGCTAGATGGGGGGATACATTTTCAAGAGGAAGGTATGGTCTAAATATAGCCTATAGAAATGAAACAAGTGAGAGACCACAAAACTTTGGTAAAGATAATTTTAGAGAGGTAAAAAGGTGGGCTAATCAGATTCGGTTAACACCAAACTTCTTATATAATTTAGGAAATGGATTTGCTGTAAATGGAAATTTTGCAAATATATATGAATATACTTACATGGGTGATAGAGAAGGACAAGGGGACTTTATAATGGAAAATCAAGCGGGACTGGATTATATAGGACTTATGCCGAGAATATTTATGAGGTTAAATTACTATAGAGAGGACAGATGGTATGATCATAACCATACGGGAAATGTTGAAAGATATCAGCTAACTCAGTTGAGACCAACTTTTAGATATTACTTTGGAAATGGCGGAAATGTGGAGTTAGAAGGTAGATTTCCACTGGGGCATGGTGGATATTCAAATGTGACAAGAACTAAAGAGATAAAATCTGAGAGTTATGAGTCTAGGTACTCTGTGAAATATGTTCATCCGATAGCACCGGGATTTACTGGAACGATAGGTGCAATGCTATTGACTGTAAAAACAAAAGAGAAGAGCACAGGAGTAGAAACGAGATATCATTCATTTAGACCAATGGTTGGAGTTGGTTATAACTTTTAATTGAAGGGGGAAAAAGTTGAAAATAAAAATAATTTTAATGCTACTTTTATCTGTATGTGTAGTTGAAGCAAGTGAGAAGAAAGCGTTGAATGAGAGTTTGAATAAAGAGACACTTAAAAGTGGTGTAGTGACTCAAAATGAGAAAATAGATTTCAAAAAAATGAGATTGAAGTGGGTTGAATTTTTAATAGGAAAAGAAAGTCTAAAGTTACAAAATCCGAAAGTAAAAAAGGACACTATTACAACTTTGAATAATATGGGTAAAAAGGGTTTAGATAATTACAACTATGACAAGGATAGAATATCAATATACTCAGATTTGCCAGATATGAAAAATGGAGTTCAAATTCAAACAACTTATGAAAGATTAAAGGATTTAAGTAAGGTTTATGTTATTCCAGAAACAGATTTTTATGGAGATGAAAAAATTAAAAATGAGATTTTAAATTCGTTGGAGTGGCTGTATGAGAATGCTTATTTTGAAGGAGCTCCTGAATATGGAAACTGGTGGCAGTGGGAACTTGGAATACCTAAAAATATGAATGAGATTATTGCGATTATGTATGATGAGATTCCAGTTGAAAGTCGAATGAAATATTTAAAAGTATCTCAATATTTTCAGCCATACGCCAAATATTCAGGATATAGTCCATCAGCAAAATACTCTTCTTCCCCAGAGTTAAGGATATCTACAGGGGGAAATAGGATGGATACCTCTATTATTTCCTTTGCTCGTGGATTTTTAATGGAGGATAAAGAGCAAGTTTTAGATGGTGTGCTAGCAGTTGGAGATGTTGGAGAATATGTGGAAAAGGATGATGGTTTTTATAGAGATTCATCTTTTATCCAGCATGGAAATATTCCATATAATGGAACTTATGCTTCTGTACTATTCAATGGATTGGGGACAATGCTATATTTAACATCTGGGACACAGTACGAGATGACAGATGAGAGATTAAATAATATATACGATTCTATAGTTGATGGTTATTCATTTTTACTTATAAATGGTGGAGTTATAGATGCTGTTAGTGGAAGATCCATTTCAAGAGATGGAAGTAATGAACTTGAAAGGGGAAGAGGTCTAGTGACTTCAATGGCTATGATATCTGAAGGGGCACCATATCCATATAATCAACAGATAAGAAAGTTAGTTAAAAAAGCTTTGGAAGAGAACACTTCATATGACACAACTGAGAAAATATATAACTTAAACTTAAAAGAGATTATGAAAAATATAAAAAATACAGAGATATATGAGGAGCAAAACGACACTAGGAGTAAAATATTTTGGGGTATGGATAGGGCTGTTCATCATGGAAATCAAGGAGCTAAATTTGTTATAAGTATGCACTCTTCTAGAATAGGTAATTATGAAACAATGAATGGTGAGAATAAAAGAGGATGGTATACAGGGGATGGAATGACATATATATATGGAAAAAATTCAGATAAGTCTAAAGATTTCTGGGCAACTGTGGATATGTATCATCTACCTGGAACCACTGAGAGTATAAATGAGAGAAGAGATGGGTCTGGTGAAAGAAGGCATAGGGCTAAAATGAATCCGAAAGCTTTTGCAGGGGGAGTTTCAACAGGTGAAGTGAGTTTGGTAGGAATGGATTTTTTATCGTGGAACAATAAAACCTCAGGAAAAAAAACGTGGTTTTTGATGGACAATACAATGTTTGCAATGGGGTCTAATATAAGTAGTTCAGATGGAGAAATTCATACAACAATTGACAATAGGATAGTGGATGATGAAAACTTTAAATATAAAATGTTTTTGGAGGGAGATGTAGTTACAAAAAAAGAGATTAGAACAGGAAGCTGGAAAGATATTGGTGGAAAGAGTGAAAAACCAATAGAAATTGAATATATAATGGCTTATATTGATCATGGAAAAAATCCAAAAGATAGTAATTATTTATACAGTGTGGGATTGGATGAAATCCCAAAAGAGGATGTAGAAATATTATCCCAAAATGACAAGGCTCATGGCTTAAAAGTAAAAGATTACATAGGAATAAATTTTTGGAAAGATAGTCAATACAAAGTAGAAAAGTTTAAGGGCTTTAGCTCATTGTCTTTGTTAGCTTTAGAAAAAGAGAATACTTTAGAGATGTGGGTAAGTGATCCAACTCAGCTTTCAAATGTGATGTCTATATTAGAAATTGATGGAAGTTATAGATTGATTGAAACTACCGATAGAAATTTAGTGATAAAGACAGAGAAAAATCAAACTATTTTAAAAATAGATAACATAAGAAAGGGAGAAACAAACTATATAAAGCTAGAGAAATACTAGGAATTCAAGGTGGACAGCATAGAAAAATGCATATCCCAAATTGATGATTTACACTTTAAAGTTTATAAACTATAATCACCTTACAAAACGTAGATAAGTAAGGGGGGAGTTATGAAGGAAAATGTTTTAGAATTAGATGGGGGAATAGAAGCAGAAAAAATAGGTCTCATAAAGAAAATAATAACTAAGTTAAAACGAGGAAATGTGAAAGATCAGATGTCACTATATCTTATTTTTCTTCCATTTATACTTTGGTATCTGATATTTGCATATAAACCAATGTATGGTCTTGTAATTGCTTTTAAGGATTATAATCTATTTAGAGGAATAGCAGGAAGCGAATGGGTAGGACTAGCAAATTTTACAGAATTTTTAACAAGCCCATACTTTTATACCACTTTAAAAAATACAATATTTTTAAATATATATAGTTTAGTATTTGAGTTTCCATTTGCAGTAATTTTAGCTCTTATGCTAAATGAGGTAAAAAATAGATTTTTTAAATCTTTCGTTCAAACAGTTTCATTTTTACCATACTTTATAGCTATAGTTGTAACAGCAGGAATAACTATAAATATTCTTTCACCAAGTAGTGGTGTAGTCAATCATATTTTAGAGGGAATTGGCTTTGAAAAGATATACTTCTTATCAAAACCAGAGTACTTTAGGGGAATATTTACAGGAATGAATATGTGGAAAAGTACGGGATTTAATGCAGTTATCTATTTAGCAGCTTTAACAGCAGTGGATGAGTCATTGTATGAAGCAGCAAAAATAGATGGAGCCACAAAATTTCAACAGCTTAGATTTATAACTTTTCCATCAATTATACCAACAATAGTTATAATGTTAGTTTTAAAAGTTGGAAGTATGCTAAATGTTGCATTTGAGACGGTTTTACTACTTTATCAACCAGCAACATATTCAACATCTGATGTTATAAGCACTTATGTATATAGAACAGGTATGTTGATGCAAGATTTTGGTTTAGCAACTGCAGTAGGTCTTTTTAATGCAGTTATTGGATTTATTCTGGTCTACTTGGCAAATAGATGGAGTAAAAAGATAACAGCATCAGGACTTTGGTAAAAAGTTATAACTGTTAAGAAAATTGAAAGGAGAGATTTATGAGCAAAATTAAGAGATCAAAAGATGAAAAAATATTTGATTTTATCAATTATTCCCTACTTGCAATATTTGGAATAATGTTTATATACCCTATTATATATGTATTTTCAGCCTCAGTGACAAAACCATATCTTTTGGAGATAGGAGAGATGTATCTTTTACCAAAAGGAATAAGTATGGCATCTTTCAAAGCGGCTATGAGTCTAGAGGGAATATGGTTAGCTTATGCGAATAGTATTTTTATAACAGTTGCAGGAACTGCTGTGAGTATGTTTTTTACAATAACTGGAGCATATGTTTTATCAAAACCAGAATTAAAATTTAGAAAGGTGTTAACATTAATGGTAGTTGTGACAATGTGGTTTGATCCGGGAATGATACCTAGGTATTTAAATATGAGAGATTTAGGTCTTATAAATAGCTATACATCTGTAATAGTAGGATTTGCAGTAAATACATTCAATGTGATAATTTTGAAGAGTTTCTTTGAAGCTGTACCGAAGTCATTGGAGGAATCAGCTAGAATAGATGGTGCTACTCAGTGGCAGATTATGACAAAAATCTATTTACCGCTGTCCACTTCGGCACTGACGACAGTATCACTGTTTTATGCTATCTCAAGGTGGAACGGATATTTTTGGACAATGGTTTTATTGACTGATGATTCTAAAGTCCCGCTACAAGTTTTTCTAAAGAAGTTAATTGTAGAAAAAAATATGGCTGGAGAAGCAGCACAGATTATTACACCAGAAAGTTTAACATCACCTCAATCAATAATCTATGCGGTAATAGTTTTATCAATAGTTCCAATAATGGTTATATACCCATTTATTCAAAAATTCTTTAGAAAAGGAGTTACCTTAGGAGCAGTCAAAGAGTAGATAAAGAAGTAAGGGGAGAAATTATAATGAAGAAAAAAATAGTGATGGGGACATTACTTTTATCAACACTTATGTTTAATGGGTGTACAAAGGATGGGGAGTCAAAAGGCACGGAAGCAGTGAAGGAAAAAGATAAAAATCTTTCTGTATTTTTAATTTTTAATGGAATGCCTTTAAGTGAAGAGTGGGAGATATATAGAAAAGCTGAAGAGGCAACAGGAGTAAAAGTAAAGTCTTATGCTTCTAAAAATAATACAGATTCTGTGCAAGCGTATAATCTTATGTTAGCTTCAAATGATTTATCAGATATAATAGCGTATAGAGTTCCAGATTTAGAAAAATTAGGAAGTGATGGAGGAGTAATACCTTTAAATGACTTAATAGAAAAACATGCACCGAATATAAAAAAATTTATCAATGAGAATCCATTATACAGAAAAGATATGTATTCCTTAGATGGAAAAATTTATGCAATCCCTACATACTATGATTTAGACAAACTAAGTGTATCATCTGGACTTTTTATTAGAACGGATTGGCTAAAAAAATATGGATTACCGATACCAAAGACATTAGAGGAAACTGAAAAGGCTTTGATGACATTTAAAGAGCAAGATGCTAATGGAAATGGAAGAAAAGATGAAATAGGAATCTTTATTCGTGGAAATATTCAAACTACCCTAAACAATCTAACAGGAATTTTTGGAGCCAGACCCTATAAAACATTTTATGTAGAGGACGATAAAGTAGTTTTTGCAACGCTGGATCCAAACTTTAAAAAAGCGGTAAAGATAGCCGCAGATTGGTATAAAAAAGGTCTCATAGATAAAGAGATTTTCACTAGGGGATGGGGAGCGAGAGATGCTGTGCTACCAACAAATATAGGGGGAATGACCTTGGATTGGTTTGGAAGCACTGCGGGTTATAATAATCTATCGAGTCAAATAGCAGAGTTTGAATTTTATCCAATAGAACCACTTCAGATAGAAGATGGAGTGAAAACTGTTGTATTGGGAAGAAATACAACACCGGAGATTGGATGGGGAATTTCAGCAAGTGCAAAAAATCCAGAACAAGCCATAAAATTTATGGATTGGTGGTTCTCTGAAGAGGGAAGAAAAACTTGGAATTTTGGTATTGAGGGAAAACACTATACGATGGTAGACGGGGAACCAGTATTTACGGATTATGTGCTAAATAATCCAGATGGAAAAGGTCCGTTGAGAGTTTTACAAGAAGTTGGAGCTCAAGTTTCAGGACCGGGGGTTCAACAAGATGCAAACTATGAATTTCAATCTTCAAATGATATTGCTAAACAAGGGTTTGAGATGTATATGAAAAACCAAAATACGATAGATCCACTACCGATACTAAAGTATAGTCCTAATGATGTAAAGAAGCTGGAAAAAATAATGACACTTGTAAATCAAACAACAGAAGAGTATATGCAAAAATGGATTCTAGGAGTTTCAGATGTAGATTCTGATTGGGATACATATGTCAATAGAATACAACAAAATGGTATAGATGAAGCAGTGGAGTTAGTACAAAAGAGTAATAACCATTATAATAATATGAAGTAGAATCTTATAGACAAACAAAAAGAAGTATGCATATAAAGTGTCATACTTCTTTTTCTATTCAAACGCTTATTTTGACAAAAGGGTCATTATATTTTTTTCCCCATGCCATTAGGTACTCTTTTAAGTATTTAGTTTTATCTGTTAAATGGATAGAATTTAGCTGATACTCATCTTCAATGTTATTGTATAAGAACTCTTTAGGAGTGTCGGTACCAGAGTAATTATTGAAATATACATAGGTATATTTCTCATCAATTGCAGCTCTCCATCCATAAGATAAAGTATCTAATCCCATTTCTTTGAGAGTATTTAAAACTTTAGAGTTTCCAGTGTAACATGCAGAGATAGCAATATTATCTACTTTTTTACCTTTTAAGGTGGGAGAGAGATTAACTCCTTCCATCTCTTTAGGAATATTCAAATCTAAAAGAGACAGTATTGTAGGAGCTATATCAACACCTGAAAGTGGTGTGGTTATTTTTTTACCTTTATATCTATCTCCATGGGAAAGCATAAATGGTATAGAAATAGCCTCTTCAAACCAAACGTGTTTGCTCCAAAGTCCATGAGAACATAACATCTCCCCATGATCTGAAGTTACTATAATTATAGTATTATCAAATAGATTGTTCGTTTTTAAATAGTCAATTATTTTTCCAAAATATTCGTCTATAGCTGTTATAGCAGCATAATATTTTTTTACAGATTTTAAATAGGTGTCTTCATCTAAGGAGAATGGAGTTATAGTTTGTGGATGATCAACTATGTCTTCTAGAACAACATTTTCTTTTTTTTCGATTTTAACATCTTTATACATATCCACATATTTTTGTGGAATTAGATCAAGAGGTGTGTGAGGTGGATTCCAAGATAGAAAGAGAGCAAAGGTATCATTTTTACTTCTATTGATAAAATCTAAGGCTATATCTGTTTCGTGTTCAACAGACCATTTATCAATTTTAATCATCTTTGGAGAATCCATCCAGTAGTGAGGAGAAAGATGATTATCATCAGCCCCATAGGAGTACCAGAAATCAAAACCGTGCCTTTTAGAACCTGGAGGTGTGAAGGCATCCCAATTTTTAGCTCCTGAAAGTGGAAGAGTATCATCTTTTTTTTCAGGTTCATCAAGATGCCACTTGCCAATATATCCTGTTTTATATCCATTGGCTTTTAGAATATCCCCAATTGTGACTTCACTTTCTTTTAAAAATATATTTTCAAGACCGGGTTTACAATTTGTAATAACTCCATGAGATATGGGATTTTTACCCGTTAAAATAGTTGCTCTATTTGGTGAACAAAGAGGACAACTACTGTAGGCTTTTTCAAAAATAGCTGCTTCATTAGAGAATGTATCAAGATTAGGAGTTATAACAGGTTCTTTTTTCATAAAGCCAACTGCCTCTCGCCTCCATTGGTCTGCAAAAATAAATAAAAGATTTGGTTTTTTCATAAAATCCCCCCAAGTTGAGTAGTTTGCTCTTTTTATCATACACCTTATGGAAAAATAAGTAAATATTCCGTTTTCAGCTTTAGAATGGAATATCAAGTAAAGAGGTACTATCTCGTTCGATTAAAATTGGGCTAAGACTTTTTTGTATGGGTAATTTATTCTCATTCAATAGGTAATCTATAGCGTTTTTCATCATTAAATCAACAGGATGTCTAATACTTGTGATATTTAAGGCCGTGGAGATAATGGTATCATCAAAGCTTAAAATAGATATATCTTTAGGAGTATATAGCCCTTTCTTATCCAATTCTTTAATTAGGTTTAAAGCTATAATATCGTTGGATGTAATAAAAGCTGTAGGGAAATCCTTTATCGAATTTAATTTCAAAGATAGATTGTCAAGATTCGCGTTGGTAGGGTCAGTTTCAATAAACCATTCATCCGAAAAATTCAAATCTTTTTCAGAAAAAAACTCTTTAATTCCTAGAAGTTTTGTATTTTTTTTATCTGCACCAATAAAACATATTTTTCTATGATTTAGATTGAAAAGATGCTCAGTAGCGATTTTTCCGCCTTGTATAAGAGAAGTATAGACACATGGATAGTTCGGGAGAGTACAATCTACGATTACAAAATTTTCGTTTTGATTTTTTAAAAACTCAAGATTCTCTTTTGCAACAGGAGCTATAATAATTCCATCTACATTTCTGGCTTGTAGGTTTAAAATATGCTCTTTTTCCAGATATTTATCTCCTTGAGAGTTGAGGATAATAACTGTGTATCCATTTTCTCCTGCAACCTTTTCAACATACTTAATCATCTCTAAGTAGTAATAGTTAGATAGATCAAAAAGTATAACTCCGATTATTTTAGAAGAGTTACTTCTCAAAGTTTTAGCACTGCTGTTAGGTTTAAAACCTTGGTCTGAAATTATTTTTTCAATACGGGCCCTAACTTCAGGGTCTACAGTGGGATTCCCATTGACTACCCTTGAAACAGTGGGCTGAGAAACACCAGCTAATTTCGCTATATCTTTCATAGTTAAAGTTTTTTTCATAAGACCACCTTTCAAAAGTTATTATGAACTCAATTAAAGTATTTTTTTTTCAATTTGTCAAACAAAATTTTTTATTGAACATTACTCTTGACAAAACTAAAATCATGGAATAAACTCATACCAAGAATACGTATTCTTATAAAAGGTAGAATGTATTCAGAAAAAAAAGATTACAAATCAAACAAAAATTTAAAAAAAAGTGGTGATAAAATAGGAGGAGAAATGAGGTTTATAGGAGAACATATAGAGGTGGATGGAGAAAAAACTCTTCTTATATCTGGAGCTATGCATTACTTTAGAACTTTACCTGAGCAGTGGGAGGATAGGCTTGAAAAAATAGCGTCAGCCGGATTTAACTGTGTAGAAACTTATGTGCCATGGAATCTTCATGAGCCTAAAGAGGGAGAATATAACTTTTCAGAGATGTTAGATCTTGAAAAATTTATATCTCTAGTTGATAAGAAGGGGCTTTACATTATTTTAAGACCATCTCCATATATATGTGCTGAGTGGGAGTTTGGTGGATTGCCACCATGGTTATTAAAGTATCAAGGGATAAGGCTTCGTACTATGGACTCAATATATATTGAGAAAATCGATAGATATTATAACACTCTAGTCCCTAAGTTTATAAAGTACCTCTCTACAAATGGTGGACCTATAATAGCTGTTCAAATTGAAAATGAGTATGGAAGTTATGGGAATGACCATAAATACCTCAGTTATTTGGAGGAGGCTCTCATTAAAAGAGGCGTTGATGTGCCACTCTTTACTTCAGATGGACCAACTCATTGGATGCTATCTGGAGGAACGTTACCACATATTTGGAAAACAATAAATTTTGGTTCAAAGACAGAGGAGTCTTTTGAACTATTTAAAAAATATCAAACTAATATGCCAAAAATGGTTATGGAGTTTTGGATTGGATGGTTTGATCATTGGGGTCAAGAACATATAACAAGAAAAGGGGAAGAGGTGGCAGAAGAGTTTAGATATATGCTAGAAAATAACATCTCTGTAAATTTTTATATGTTCCATGGAGGAACTAATTTTGGTTTTATGAATGGGGCAAACTACCATGATGAGCAAAGATGTACGGTGACAAGCTATGATTATGATGCTCTTTTAACAGAAGCTGGAGATTTAACAAAGAAATACCATTTAGTAAAGAATACTTTGGAATGTTTTAAAGGGAAAGTAAATATAAAAAAACATAAAAATTATAAAGAATATAAAGTGAAAGACTCTAAAAAGGTGGCATATGGTAAAGTGGAGTTTAAAAAGAGCACATCTCTTTGGAGTAACTTAAATTCAATTGGGAAACATCATATATCACCATATGTCAAGACTATGGAGGAGTTAGATCAAGACTATGGATTTATACTTTATAGAACAAAAGTTAAAGGAATTATTGAAAATATGCCATTGACTTTACAGGAGGTTAGGGATAGAGCTCTTATATATCTAAATGGAGAGTTTAAAGGGATTATAGATAGAAATAGTAAGCAGGAGATAGTATTAAATTGTGAAAAAGAGGAGTCTATATTGGAGATTTTAGTTGAGAACATGGGAAGAATCAACTATGGACCTCTATTAAAAGATAATAAAGGAATTACAGAGGGAGTTAGGTTAGATAGACAGTTTTTGTTTAACTGGGATATCTATACGATACCACTAGATAACCTATCTAATTTAATTTTTGATGAGGATGTCAAAAATGTTGAAAATCATCCAAGATTTTTTAAAGGGATTTTCAATGTGGATGAGATAGGAGACACTTTCTTGGATTTTACAGGTTGGGAAAAGGGTGTTATATATATAAATGGATTTAATTTAGGAAGGTATTGGAGTGAAGGACCTCAAAAGAGACTCTACGTTCCATCACCTCTTTTAAAAGAGGGAGAGAATGAGATTGTTATTTTTGAACTTCATAGAAATGGTGAAATTATGGAATTTTCTGCAGAAGCTAAACTTTTTTAAGGAGGGTAAAAGATGAAAAGATATTTAAAAGCTTTAGGAGTAGGGACAATGCTGTTTATGGCGGCTTGTGGAGAGGGAGAGCAAAAGACAGTTGTTAAAGTGGAAGATAAAAAAATTGATTTAACTTTTGTAACATTTTCTGGAACAGGTGAAGAATACATGATGGATACCAATAGTCTTGCAGAAGCCTATAAAAAAATTGATCAAAATGTGACAATAAAAATGGAAAAAATACCTGCAACTGAGTATGATAATACAATGAAAATAAGAAACTCAGCACAGAAATTACCAGATATTTTCCCAGTGAGAGTTGTAACTATGGAAAGTTTTAAAACTGTACTGCAATGATACAGAAGCCGCAAAAGTAAATAAGTTTGCTAAAGATTTTGAAATTGATGGAAATATCTACGGTTTACCTATGTATGGATTTAATGAGTTTGTTTATTATAGAAAGAGCGTATTCAATGAATTAGGTTTAGAGATACCAACAACTTGGGGAGAGTTTGCTGCACTTTCTGCTAAGATAAAGGAAAATGGAATCTATATTCCAATGGCACTGGGAGCAAAAGATTCTTGGACAACATATCCATTTAATGAGTTTATGCCATTTTTAGTGCCGGGAGGAAATGATATTTTAAGTAAAATGGCTGTAGAAAAAGACCCATTTTCACCGGGGAAACCATTTTATATTGCCTATGATATGTTGGATAAATACTACAGTACAAAACCTTTTGGAGATGACCCACTGGGATACGGATGGGATCAAGAAAAAAGTATGTTTGCTTCTAAAAAAGCAGCTATGTTAGCGGCAGGACAATGGTTTTATGTGGATTTAGAAAAAGAGATGTCTAAAGAAACACTAGATGATGTGGGAGTGTTTGTACTACCAGCTCGTGAGACAAAAGATGATCCATTTAGATATTTAGTTTCAGCAGAGGTATTTTTATCAATTCCAAAATACAGTAAAAATGCAGACGCAGCTAAAAAATTCTTAGATTGGTTCTTTACAAGTGAATATTACAAAGAGTACGTGACGTATATGAACGTATTGTCAGCTGTAGATGGAGTGAAAGGTAGAGAAAGTATATTCAATGTTGCTATAGCAAATATTCCAAATCCAGAAGTTGTACTTCAAAAAGGTGGAGATGAGAAATTTAGGAAGATAGCTAACTACATCTCTTTTGATGTTAAAAGAATGGGGCAAGAGATGATTCAAGGAGTTAATTTTGCAGAGTACATGAATGAGTTCAATAAAAAATGGACAGAAGCCCAAGAAAATACAAAGTAGTTGTCAGGAGTAAATTATGAGAGATAAAACACAAAGAAGTATATTGTTAGTATGTTTTTTAGCAATACCAACTGTATTACTATTTGTATTTGTTCTTTATCCAGCATTTAAGTTGGCTTTAATTAGCTTTACTAATTGGGATGGGATAAATCCAAGTTATAATTATGTTGGATTTAAAAATTATACTCAGGTATTTCAAAGAAAAGATATTTGGCAAAGTTTAAAGAATAATAATTTATATTTTGTATTGCATCTATTATTTATTCCAATAGAGATGTATTTAGCGATGCTTTTAGATAGGTATATAAAGAAAAGTGAATTTTTCAAGACTATAGTTTTTATGCCGTATATAATAAATGGGGTCGCAATAGCCTATATGTTTTCATTTTTATATAGTTCGGAGGATGGGGTATTAAATGGACTTTTAGCTCTTGGAAACATTGGAAAAATTAGATGGTTAAGTGATCCTAAAATAGTTAATTATTCACTAGTGGTAGTTTCTCTTTGGAGATTCACTGGAGTCCACATAATACTTTTCTTAGCTGGTCTTCAATCCATAAATAAGGATATGTTAGAGGCTGCACTGATAGATGGAGCATCAGTACTACAACAGTTTATAAAGATAATAATACCAAATATGAAATCCATTTTAAGTATAGTACTATTTTTAAATGTTAGAGGAGCGTTGATGGTATTTGATATTCCGTTTGTTATGACAAGTGGAGGACCTGGAACAAGTAGCACAACATTTGCTC
This sequence comes from Cetobacterium sp., assembly GCF_977044495.1. Classification (NCBI taxonomy): domain Bacteria; kingdom Fusobacteriati; phylum Fusobacteriota; class Fusobacteriia; order Fusobacteriales; family Fusobacteriaceae; genus Cetobacterium; species Cetobacterium sp. The sequence continues at coordinate 28,556 of NZ_CDRRQU010000029.1, forward strand.
TTCACACAATTAAAACAGCCTTTGAGTTTAGTAACTTCGGTTTAGCTTGTGCAATGGCTATAGCTTTAATAATAGCTATTCTTGTTATATCTGTAGTTCAAAGCTTAATTTTAGAACCTGAAAAATTTAAAGTAAAATTAAATGGAGTAAAAGTACGTATGAAAAAAGAAGGAGTAAAAGCCAAAACCGTGTTGGAAGAGGAGGAGGAGAGAGTTGAAGAAGAAGAAAATGAGCGAGTTACTATTTAATACTCTTAATCACACAGCATTTGTAATTATAACTTTGATAGTTTTAGTTCCTTTACTTCTAGTTGTTTTATCATTTTTCAAAACTCCAGAGCAGATAGCACAAGGTTATCATCTATCTTTACCAGCACCTTTTTCACTAGATAACTACAAAGAGGTTTTTAAAAATGGAAATGTATTAACAGGATTTAAAAACTCAATGCTTTTGGTTTTAGGAACAATAACAATAAATGTTATTTTAAGTAGTATGGTTGCTTATTCACTCAGTAGGTTTGAGTTCAAACTTAAAAAGATGTACTTCTTTCTATTTAGTCTTTCAATGCTGATACCAAGTTTTATTGCTGAGATAACAAGATTTGGAATTATAGGAAAACTTGGAATATATGATACTCTTTTAGCACCGATGGTAATCTATATATCCACAGATATTCTTCAAATATATGTATATAAGCAGTTTATAGATCAGATTCCATACTCTTTAGATGAAAGTGCAAGAATAGATGGATGTTCGTATTTTAAGATCTATTGGAAAGTTATATTTCCACTGATTTTACCAGCCACAGCAACGCTGATAATACTAAAATCTGTGGATGTATTAAATGATATGTTTACCCCATATCTATATATGCCAAGTGCTGCTAATGCAACGCTTACAACAATGCTGATGAACTATGTGGGACGTAGTGGGTCTTGGGCTAAGTTATCAGCGGCAATAGTTATAGTTATGTTACCAACAGTTATAATGTATATGATATTTAAGAAAAAGATTTTATCTGGAATAGTAGCTGGAGCAGTTAAGGAGTAAAGTAAAAATAAATGGAGAGGGTCAATCCTCTCCATTTTTGTTACCTATATTTTATCAAAACGCCCTGAGAAAACCTCTTCCTCTATTAGGGAGAGGATGAATCAGGGCAATCTTTTTAGTTTTTAGTTCCTTTAATCGAATATATAGC
>NZ_CDRRQU010000030.1:0-29650 GCF_977044495.1 Cetobacterium sp.
ACAATGCGATAATACTTGAAGACCTTAATATGAAAGGTATGAGTCAAGCATTAAACTTTGGCAAATCTGTTGCTGACAATGGGTGGGGAATGTTTACAACTATGCTTCAATACAAATCAATGTTTTTAGGTAAACAAACAATTAAAATTGACAAGTGGTTTCCATCATCAAAAACTTGTTCATTTTGTGGTTCAGTAAAAACTGAATTGCCACTATCTTCAAGAGTCTATAAATGTGATGAATGTAACTCAGAGATAGATAGAGATCTAAATGCAAGTATAAATATTCGTGAGGTTGGTAGAGAACTACTAGCCTATTAAAATATATATCAGGGTAGGAACTACCCGTAGAGCGTGATTAATATATCCGACATGAGTCAGATACTTCCCACGAAGCCCCGCCCTCTATTAGGGAGGTGGTAGTTCACTTTTTGATTTCATCTTTAATTATTTTTCCATCCATAATTTCAATTACTCTATCACACATATCAGAAATACGCGGATCATGAGTCACAATTATAAAAGTTGTTTTAAATTTAAGGTTAATTTCTCTTAGGAGTTTATAGATTTGTTTACTACTCTCTGAGTCTAAATTTCCAGTGGGTTCATCCGCTAAAATAATGTCAGAATTATTCATAAAAGCACGGGCGATAGCTACTCTTTGTTGCTGTCCACCAGAAAGATTGGAGGAGTTTCGATCTATAAAATCTTTTAATCCAACATACTCAAGAAGCTCAAGAGCTCTTTCTTTCTCTTTTTCGGTATCAGAACCATACTTTATCCAAGTTGGCATTAAGACATTTTCTAAAACATCAAATTCAGAAAGTAAAAAGTGAAATTGAAAAATAAAACCGATAGATTTGTTTCTAAAATTTGCCATCTCATTATTGGTAAAGTGAGAAATATTCTCCCCTTTAAACAGTATATCTCCTGAAGTAGGTTTGTCAAGTGAACCGATTATATTGAGTAGAGTACTTTTTCCACTACCGCTTTGACCAATTATAGCGACAAATTCTCCTTCATAAAATGTTAAATTTATATTATTAAGGACTTTTGTAATAACTTTTTTACCGTATGATTTATCGATATTTATAAGTTGTAAAACCTCTTTACTCACCTTTAATCACCTCTATAGGACTAAGTTTCATACATTTTCGTGCCGGGACAATACCAGAAATTATACCGGATAGAGTAGAAATAAATATTATTAATACTAATTTTTCAGGATGAACAGCAATATTAAATGTCGGTTGAGCTAGTTTTATATAAGTTTCGATTATTCCTAGACCAAAAAATAAACCCAGTATGGAACCTAAAAAGCCGATTAAAGCTCCTTGAATTATAAAGAGATAACCTGTGGATTTATCAAGAGCACCCATAGCTTTAAGAATACCAATCTCTTTCATCTTTTGAAGAACGGTGATTAGAAGGACGCTGGCAATGCTCATAGAAGTAGCAAGAGTTACAACTACTTGAATTATAAAGCTGGTATCAGTTTGAGATTGTAATGCTTTTAAGATGTTTTCAGCATCTCTTGTCCAAGGGACGACCTCTAAATTTGGATATTGCTTTTGAAGAGTTTCCGCTAGGGTTGGAGCGTCAAAAACATCCTTGATTTGAATATTAATATGAGTTATATCTCCTTTTTTATTAAAAATTCTTTGAGCTTTATTGATATCCATTATAACAAGATTAGTATTTGATGCGACGTTTTCTAAGTCAAAAATTCCAGAGATACGAACAATTTCTAGTTGTCCATTGGGGAGGGTAAGTTGCATAATATCGCCAGTTTGAAGTTCATAATTTTGAGCCAACCTTGTTCCAATTAAGATATTGTCAGAATTAAGGGTTGAAGTCCCTGATATGATTCTGTTTATTATGTTGTAGAGTCTATCTCCAGAGTTTAGTTCCATTCCTCGTATCGTTAGAGATGTAGTTTTGCCATCTCTACTGTAGATAGCATTTCCTTCTAAAGTTGGAACAATGACATCAATTTTTTCAAAAGTATCTAGATACATTGTAATCTCCTGAAAATCTTCAATTTTATTTCGAGTAGTCGGAAAATTACCATAAAGAATTGGCATATCTTCTATAAGTAGTAGCTTATCTCTCATATTTCCGTCGTCGATATATATGTGAGGGGAATCTCCAAGAATTCTTTGTATAAGACTAGCTTGTAAGGATGTAATAAGAGAGGCTATAAAAATTTGTACAGCAACTCCTAGGGCAATGGCGGAGATTATAAAAAGAGATTGCCCTTTATTATGAGTCATAAAATTAATACTAACTCTAAATTCATATCTCATTTCAACAGCTCCTTTAAAAAAATATTTTTACAACTCATGAATCAAAAGAGGGAGTTACACGAATATTATCAGTTATATTTTTAGGGGACAAGACAACGTCGCCATTCTCTAATCCCTTTGTAACAATAAAGCCATCAATTACAGGAGTGCCTTCAATTTCAACAAGTTTTGATTTATTATTTTTTAGTATATACACATATGTTTTATTTTTCTTTTGTATTATATAAACACCTTGAAGAAGAATAGAATTTTTAAAAGTTTGTCCTTCGATAATGCTGTTAACAGTGCTGTTGAATAAAAATTCGGGTAAAATAGTTTCAATATTTCCTCTTATTTCAAGAGTTCCAGCGGTATTATCTACATTATTACTGGTATAATATAACTTTCCTAAAGAAAATTTAGAAGTGTCAGCATAGGGATAGATTTTAATGGGAGAACCCAAATGGATTCTATTAGTATATTTTTCATCTAAATCGATACTGACTACTTTTTCATTATTGGAGGAGACTTCAAACATATTTGTGTAGGGAGCGACTGTTTGACCAACCTCAACATTTCTTGTGGTGATAAACCCATCATATGGAGCGTAGATATAATATTTTGAAAGATTTTTTTGTAGGGAAATCAAAGCATTTTCAGCAGATTTTACGCTTTCTAAGAAAGATTTATTGGTAGAACCTCCAGTTTCTAAAGTTTTTAAATTGAGTTGAGCATTTTTCAAAGTATTTTCAGCATTGATAAAGGCTTGTTTTTTTAAGTCATAATCTAGTTTACTGATGTATTTTTTCTTAAACAGATTTTGATAGTCAAGAAATTCATTTTTTGCAATATTATAGTTGATTTGAGAAGAAGATAATTGGGATTTAGCACTTTCAAAATTAACAGTATTGACGGTAGCTAAATCAAATTTTGCCTTTTCATAAAGAGCTTTTGCTTGATTGATATCGGCCTCAATCTCTTGGGTGTCAAGTTTTGCAATAATATCTCCTTTTTTTATTGGTTCACCCTCTCGAATGTATATGTTTTCAATAGTTCCGTTGATGCCAGATGTTAGAAGAGAAAAATTTTTAGCTTGAATAGTTCCAGTCACAAGAATTTTTTCTGTATAATTTTCTTTTGTAACTTTAGTAGCACTTATTTTATTACTCATAAAATAAAAATAAAGAAAAATAGAGAGTAAAATAACTATAATTAAGGAGTATATAATCCACTTTTTTTTCACTTTGAACCTCCATCAATTTGTTATAGACTAAACTTATTAAATAAGTAATGAGCGATATGTTTCAAAAGCAACATAGTATTGTAAAACTACAACATTATATGAAACACTGGCTTGAATAAATTGTGAAAAAGAAAGAAGATAATCTATGGTAGAGATAAGACCTCTTTCATAACGAGCAGTATCGATATTCAAATTTTCCTTAGTTGCTTGATAATTCTTCAAATTAGAGTCTATTAATTTTTCAAATTTAACAATTTGTAGATATGCGTCAGTAACATTGATTTTTATATTATCTTGAGTTATTTTGCTATTAGTCTCTTGAATTTTTTTATTATTTTTAGCCACTTCGTAGTTATCTAAGTCTTTTCCAAAATTAAAGACATTCCATGTGAAGGTAAGACCAGTACTCCAAGAATCACTCATGGTCTCACTATACTTTTTTTTCTGAACTCCGCCTAATTGAGCGAAAGCATTTATTTGGGGAAGTAAATTTGCTCTGGCAATAAGTGCTTCAGCCTCGGATAACTCCAAATTATTTTCGGCTATTTTAGCCAAAAGGCTACCGGTTAAAGCGTGAGACAGGTTTGAGGAAAAATCTATTGTCTCAGAAAAATTGGAAGGTATTATAAATCTTTTTAAATTGATATTTTCTTGTTCTGAAATACCAGTGAGTATTTTTAAATTTAATTTTTGAATTGTAATTTGATTTTGAACATCAATAATTTGAGACTCAAGTTCCAGTATAGAAGATTCAGTTTTTAGAAGGTCAGCCAGTGTGACAAGATTCATTTTTAATTGCTCTTGTTGACTATTATAAGTTTCTTTTAGTTGATTCTTGGATGAAGTATAGATATGTAAATTGTTTTGTAAAATTAAAATATTGCAGTAGATATTGATTGTATTTAGACGTGTATCTCTTAAAGTGGAAAGGTAGTTTAAGTTTGCGATATTTTTGAAGGCTTTTGCACCTTCGATTCCACCTAAAATAGTTCCTCCTTGAAAAATTGGTTGATAGATCGTGAGCGCCTGTTGATATGTGGTTTTGGTATTACTGTTGTTTGCAATTGTCCTTGTGTATTCTGAATTTTCAAAGGTTCCATTTAGAACAATATTAGGAAGAGCAGTTTTTAGGGCAATGCTCAAATCCAACTGAGCATTTTCAAGTGAAACTTCAGAATTTTTTATTGTTTTTTCATTTTTTAAAGTTAAATTTATAGCGTGTTCTAAAGTTAGTTCTTGAGAAAACGCGGGAACTATAAAAAGAAAGAAATATATATACAGATTTTTCATAAAGCCTCCCGTAAACTTTAGTTATTATTGATAATACTGAAGTTGGATAATATTTCATTCTTTTTTTATAAAATAACTATTTTTTTAAAAGAAGCTCCCTAAACTCTTTTGCAGTCATTCTATTACTTTTAATCTCTTTTTCTACTTTTATAGGTGCTACTACTTTAGGAGTATACAGAGAATTAGTGAGGGAGTTAATATGCGTAATAGCTACAGCTATGGCATCAGCGGCATCATCTGGCTTAGGAATTTCATCTAATTTTAAAATCTTTTGGACCATCAGTTGTACCTGTTTTTTATCAGCTTTACCATACCCAGTAATTCCCATTTTAACTTGAAGTGGTGTATAGCTCTCTATCTGCAAATTATTTTTTTTACCAGCTAGGATGATAACTCCTCTAGCTTGTCCAACACTGATAATAGTTTTATTGTTTTTAAAAAAGAAAAGTTCTTCAATAGCCATAAACTGTGGGGCATATAAATCTATAATCTCTTCAAGTTCATTAAAAATCTGTAGAAGTCTATCCTCCATGGGAAGATTTTTATCAGTAAAAACACAACCATATTTTATTAAATTAATTTTATTTTCCTTATAATCCACAATAGAGTATCCAACAATTGCAGTACCCGGATCAATACCTAAAATTCTCAAAAAAATCACCTCCAAAATAGTGTAGCATGAGATAAGAAAAAAAACTAGGAGGTGTATATAAGTTTAAAAATTATGATATAATAGAAGGCATAAAAAAGACAGTGTAATAGGAGAGTATATATGATTTTAAAAAGAGCTATGGCAGCCCAAATAATAGAGGAGTTAAAAAGACAAAATAAAAAAGTAGTTTTTACAAATGGATGTTTTGATATTTTGCACGTGGGACATCTAAGTTATCTAAATGATGCCAAAAAGCAGGGAGATATCCTTATAGTGGGAGTAAACTCAGATATGTCTGTAAAAAGATTAAAAGGTGAAAGCAGACCAATCAACAGTGAGGTGGATAGAGCTGAAATGCTGTGTGGATTAAAGGCGGTAGATTACACAGTTATATTTGAAGAGGATACTCCATGTGAGTTATTGGATGAATTAAAACCTTCGATTCATGTGAAAGGTGGAGATTATACAAAGGATGAGCTTCCTGAAACAAAAATTGTAGAAAGAAATGGTGGAGAGGTTAGAATTTTAGGATTTGTAGAGGGAAAATCTACAACAAATATTGTTAATAAGATACAAGGATAGGTGGAGTATGAAAAAAATATTAACATTTGCTGAGTTGGATATTTTGGCTGAAAGATTGGCAGATTATGTTGTGCCAAATACAGTGATAGCATTGATTGGTGATTTGGGTACTGGGAAAACAACTTTTACAAAAACTTTCGCAAAAGCTTTAGGAATAGATGAAAATTTAAAAAGTCCTACATTTAACTACGTTTTAGAGTATTTGAGTGGAAGATTACCTCTTTACCACTTTGACGTATACAGACTGGGAAGTCCTGAAGAGATTTATGAGATAGGTTTTGAGGACTACATAAATAATGATGGAGTAGCACTGATTGAATGGGCAAATATAATAGAGAGCGAATTACCTAAAAAATATATAAAAATAGAGTTCGAATATGCTTTAGATAAAGAGGACGAAGAGGTTAGAAATATTAGTTTAGAGTATGTAGGGGACAAAGAGAAAGAGGAGGAGATGTTAAAATATGTTAATTTTGGCAATTGATACATCCACAAATATTGGAACAGTAGCTATATACGATAGCAAAAAAGGAGTTGTTGGGGAAATCACTTTGAACGTCAAGCAGAACCATTCAGCAATAACAATGACAACCATAGACACATTATTCAATTTGACAGGAATAGATAAAAAAGAAATCGATAAGATTGCGGTGAGTATTGGACCGGGTTCATTTACAGGAATAAGAATTGGAGTTGGATTAGCTAAAGGTTTAGCTTATGCACTGAAAAAACCAATTGCTGGAATAAATGAACTTGATTTGCTTGCTAATATATACAGTGGAGATAAAAAAGTTATAGCAATGTTAGATGCAAGAAAGGAAAGAGTATTCTCTGGAGTATATAAGAAAAAGGATGATGAGTTTGTCTTAGATGGAGAATATGTGGCTGAAGAGTTAGAAAATGTATTAAAGAGCGTGGATGAACAAACTGTGTTTGTTGGAGATGGAGCTTTTGCATATGAAGAGATAATAAGAGAAAAACTAGGAGATAGATGTTTTTTTATTAGGAAATCTTTAAATATACCTAGAGCTTCTTTGTTGGCTGAATTAGCTGAAAGCAAAGAGGATAATCTATTCACTCTCGAGCCATACTATGTGACAAAATCTCAAGCTGAAAGAGAAAAAGAAAGCAAATAAATATCGAGGTGGGTTTATGAACTCTTTTAAATTGAAAGATGGAATCTATTGGGTTGGAGCGTTGAATCCAGACCTAAAAGTGTTTGATGTGATTATGGAAACTCAATTTGGAACTACGTACAACTCTTATTTAGTTAAGGGAAGTGAAAAAATAGCGGTGTTTGAAACTGTAAAAGAAAATAAATTCCAAGAGTTTTTAGAGAGGTTGAAAACGTGTTTGGATGATGTTAGTAAAATTGATTATATTGTGTTGAATCATACAGAACCAGATCATTCAGGGTCTGTTGGAAAATTACTGGATTTAGCACCAAATGCCAAAGTTATAGGCTCAAAAAATACGATAGAGTTTTTAAGAGGTATATTGAATAAAAATTTTCCTCATATAGTCGTGGAACACAATGACACTATATCTTTAGGTAATAAAACTTTAAAATTTATATCAGCTCCATTTTTACATTGGCCAGATTCAATCTATACCTATATAGAAGAGGATAGATATTTAGTGACCTGTGATTCTTTTGGTTCACATTTTAGTTTTGATGGTATCTTGTTATCGAAAGTTCCAACTGAAAGACAAAGAGACTATATGATTGCTTTAAGGTATTACTATATGTGTATATTTTCTCCTTTTAGAAAGTATGTGCTAGAGGGAATTGAAAAAATTAAAGACTTAAAAATAGATATGATACTTCCGGGACATGGCCCTGTTTTAGATATAGATATTGAAAAAGTTATACAGACATATAAAAATTGGTCCACAGTAAAAAATCCGAATGAATTTAAAACTATTATAATCCCGTATGCGACAGCTTATGGTTATACAAGAGAGTTAGCCCAAGAGATTGAAAAAGGAATAAAAGATTACAACTCCACCATAGAGGTAAAAAGTTATGACTTAAATATAGATAATTTTGGGAAACTAGAAGGAGAGATTTTAAGAGAATTTCAGTGGGCTGATGGGATATTATTTGGAAGTTGTACTATAAATGGGGATACGCTACCGGTTATTTGGAATCTATTAACTTCACTCAATCCGATTGTTCATGGTGGAAAATATGTTTCGGCGTTTGGAAGCTACGGCTGGAGTGGTGAAGCGGTTCCAAATATAGTATCGAGATTAAAAGAGTTAAGAATGTTTGTCATAGATGGCATGAAAGTCAACTTTAGAGCTTCAAGAAGAGATTTGGATACAGCATTTGAGTTTGGAAAAAAGTTTGCTGAGCATATGTGCTTGAAAACTTTTCCAGAAAAGGCGGTGGATTCAGTTATGGAGAACTTAAATCCGGACAGAAAATTAATGAGATGGACGTGTAGTGTCTGTGGGGAGGCGTATATTCAAATTGACCCACCAGAGGTTTGTCCAGCGTGTGGAGTTGGAAGGGAATATTTTGTACCGTCATCACTGGATAAGAAAATTGAAAGAAATGATATTGAAGAAAGAATAGTTATAGTGGGAGGAGGAATTGCTGCTCTATCTGCTGCTCAAATAATTAGAGAAAGAAATGACAAAGCAAAAATACAGGTTTTGTCTGGAGAGAGGGAGTATCCATACTATAGGACATTGTTGTCAGAGATGATTGGAGAAAACGTTTCTAGAGAAAAGTTTCTAGTAAAACCAGCGGAATGGTACAAAGATAATAGAATTGACATCTCTTTAGGAACGACTGTTGAAAATATTGACTCTAAGAAGAAAATCATCAGTACGGCTGATGGAAAAGAGTTGGCATATGATAAACTTATTGTGGCTACAGGAGCAAGAGCAATGATTCCAAGTATTGGGAATTCACATCTAGAAGGAATATTTACCGTTAGAAATAAAGAGGATGTAGATACAATTAAAGATTATTGTGTAGGAAAGAAAAAAGCTGTTGTAATAGGTGGAGGAGTTTTAGGATTGGAGTCTGCGTGTGGGCTTCAAAAGTTAGGTTTGGAAGTTTCTGTTATTGAGATGATGCAAAGAATGTTACCAAGACAACTGGATGAAGAGGGATCAAAAATATTTGAAACGTGTATTGATAAAAGCAATATAAAACTTTATAAAAATTCTAAAGCGGAAAAATTTGATGGAGACAAAAAAGTGACAGGAATTCATTTGGATAGTGGAGAAGTAATTGAAACGGATATTGTTATAATTAGCTCTGGAATAATTCCTAATAAAGAGTTGGCCGAAAAAGCTGGGATATCTATAAATAGAGGAATCATTGTCAACGAAAGGATGGAAACTTCTATAAAAGATATCTATGCGTGTGGGGATGTAGCTGAGTATAAAGGAAATATAATAGGTCTATGGCAGATATCCCTAGAGCAAGGAAAAGTAGCTGGTCTTAATGCTATTGGAATCGATAAAAAATATGAGGATAGGATACAACCGGTTACTTTTGAGGGAATGGGTACAAAAATATTCTCAGCAGGAGGTGTTTTAGAAACTCAAGACTCCATTTGTGAAAGAGATTATGATGATTTAATATACAAAAAATTGAACTTTAAAGGTAATGAACTTTCTTCAGGAATATTGATAGGAGATATAGAGAAAGGGATAGTTATAATTAAAGGATTAAAAGATAAAGAAAAAAAAGGAAATTTATTAAAAAAGTTCTATAATTAGGTAGTAAATTAAAATTGACAAAAATAATTGTCTATGTTAAAGTACAAATATATTTTGAAGGAATATTTTCCGTATTAAGGAGGAAAAAATGGGAAACGTTTTAAGTTTAAATAATTCAAATTTCAAAAGTGAAGTTATTGAATCAAAAGGGTTAGTACTAGTTGATTTCTGGGCCGATTGGTGTGGACCATGTAAAATGTTGGCGCCAATTTTAGAAGAGCTTTCGGGAGAAACTGAAGCAAAAATTTGTAAAGTGAATGTAGATGAAAGTGGAGATTTAGCAGGAGATTATGGAATTAGAAGTATTCCGACAATGATTATATTTAAAGATGGAGTTAAAGTTGATCAGATTGTTGGATTAAGACAAAAATCAGAGTTGCTAGAAAAATTGAATTCTTATTAAAATAATAAATAAAAAGGTTGCTACTGGCAACCTTTTTTGTTTTATGATATAATTAAAATCAACATAAAATGGGAAAATGGGAGGGCCAATGAAAAGTAAAATCTACTTAATTTTAGCTTTGATGGTTGTTGCAATAACCAGTTTAAAAGCACAAACAGAGAAGATTGATGATTTACAAAATGAAGTTGAGATAGACTTAAATTCGGATACAATGACTTCGACAGAGGGAGTAAATGTAAGATATGGATCTTTAAAGTTAAAAGCTTTTGAAGTTAAAGTTGACAGAGATAGAAATAGAGCTTATATTCCGGGGGAGTTTTATTTAGAAGCAGATGAGCCTACAGGAAAATTAAGAATGGATTCGTTAGATGGAGAGTTTGATACGGAGGGTAAAACTGGAAGTTTTGGTAAGAGCTTTGGATATCTTGAGGTCGGTCAAGTAACAGGTGCAGAAAAACCAAATGACAGAATCTATTTTGGTGGAAATAAAACAGAATACTTAAATGGAAAAACTTATTTAAGAGATGCGTGGTTTACAACCGATCCTAAAATTCTTGAGAATAGAAATCCAGAAGAAGTAGGGTATCACTTGCAATCCGATACAATAGTAGTTGAGCCAGATAAACAGGTGACTTTTAGAAATACAAATCTTTTTATAGGAGACACAGATGTAATCCCATTTTCATTGCCTTGGTATAGATTTAATATAAGACAGGGGTCAGAAGTTCCTTTATTCCCAAGTTGGGGAAATGATGATGACTATGGATGGTATATTACATCAGGAGTTTTATGGGGAGATAAGGATAGTAAGTTCAAAGGTGGTATAGCACCAAAGTTTGGAGATCAAATTGGTTTTTTAATAGGTAGAATGGAAAATTGGTATGATTTTGGAACTTATGGAAAAGGACAGTTAAATATCAATGATTGGTTGGTGGATAAAAAAGCAGATGGAAATGATGTAAAAAGAAATTTCAATAGATGGGATTTTAATTATAATCATAACTATTCTGGGGAGTATGGGTTCTTTAATTTAGATTATAAAAATGCTACATACAATATGATTCCAACTTTAGAAGATGCGATAGATAAATATTTTTATGGGACAAGAAATCAAAAAAGAGAGGGTAACACTTGGAAATATGTTGATGGTATTCCAGATCGTGGAGGAAGTCTAGGGTTTTATACATTGAATACAGAGCTGAAGAATCTAGGAGAGGATAAGGATATCAGCCTTAAAGCTGATGTGAATCTTGTTTCCAATAAAAAAGTGTATGGGGTAATAGTTGCAGACCAGTTAGATGATATGGATTATGGAGCATCTGCTGACTATGATTTGACCAGTGATGTATCCATTAAAAAAGAAAACGATAAGTATTCAATGGGAGCATACTATAACTATCTTTACGATATGGACCCAGGATCAACGAAGCAGGATTTACAATCAAGAGCTGAGAATTTTGGATTTAATTTTAATGATAAGGTAAATAAAATTGATATCTCTTATGATGATAAAACGGGAAATAAATTTAGAGAATTGAATTCATGGGAAAGAGACCCTAACTTTAGTAAGTTAGACAATCAAGGATTTTATGGAATAAAATTCGATTATACTCCGTGGACTGTAGAGCAATATAGTATATATGATAGCAAAAACTTAAAAACTTCTTTGGGAGAGTATCACCTATATAAAGATGTATTTTATAAAGTTGGTTATGATTATACTGAATTTGAGCATAAATTAAATCTTCAAAATGATCCATTTAGAAAGACTGCTCTATTTGATGGAACTACAAAGACCAATAATTATAGAGATTTACAATATAATAGATATGAAAATATTATTTATAATAAAACATCTGAAAACAGGGCTTATGTTGATTTTATGTATGATACCTTGAAGTTGACAATAGCTGGAGGTAATACTAAAGAGGAGATATGGGATAGAGAAGGAATTTATCACTATGCTGATATAAAAAATCCATGGTCTAGAAACGCATATAGAATCTATATAAATGACTCAAATTTCTATGAAGTTGGTTTATCTGATGAGAAATTATCATTTTCAAAATTTGGAAATCTAGAAGTATACGGAAATGTAAGATTTGATCAATATGATAAAGGGTATGATGACTTACTTGATAAAAAGGTATCAACTGATGATAGTTCAACTAGGTATAGAGCTGGGTTAACTCATGATATAACACTATTTGATAATAGTGATAACAAAGAGAGAAAGATAGATTTATCATTAATTAACAAGTTAACTTATATGTTTCAAGATTACTCTTATAATTCAGATTCTAAGATTACTAAAGATGTGAGAATGGGACATAAAGATAATATTCAGCAGGTTACAGATACAGCGACTTTTGATTTAGGAAATACTCAAACTATCTACAAAATTGATTACAAAGAGATAAAAAGAGCTAGTAATGACAATAAAAAAGGTGAAATTTTAAAACAAAATCTAGACTTTTTAATAGATGATAAAAACAGTTTTGGTTTAGAATATGGGTTAGATAAAAGATTTACGGATTATAATGAGAAAAAGGAAAATCATAACGATTTAACTTTTGAAAATTATGGTGCAAATTATAGATATGCCAATAACTATTTTTACTATAAAAATCGTAGAATTGATTCAAGTATCTGGGAGATAGAAAATGTAAATGATGCTGAAGAAAAAATTAGAGAAGATATTTATGGTTACACTTACAAATTTGGAAAGAATAAGTTGAATTTAGAATATATTCAAGGTAAAGATGAAAGAGATGAGTTGGGTGCAAAGGTAATCAACACTGAGAACAAAACTTATTCGGTTTCTTATTTAGTAGGTGGAGATGTGGAGCACTTATATAGAGCTAGTTATGAGGATTATAAAAACGCAGGAGAATGGAATCCTACATTGAATAGATATAATTCAGATATAATCTATCTGGCTTATACTTATAAAGATAAAAGATTTACAGATGCTGAGTTAGTATCATATGCATCAGCGGAATATAATAAAACTCCAGATCAACTGTCACAAGTGGAGATAGATAGAATTAGACAGGTTCTTGAGGATAGAGAAAATTCTCGAGTTAGAACGTTTAACTTAAATAGAATAATAGACGATAGAACATATTTCGGAGATTATAAAAGAGGTTTCCATGCGTCGTTAATGATGCAAAGAAATGACAAGAGATATGAGGAAACAGGAGATTATTTGAAATCTTTAGAGGAGTTAGAAGGAAGATTATTTTATTCATATAATAGGATAGGAATAGGTTATATATATAATCAAAAATCTAACTATACAAATTATGGTGCTGTGGATATAAAAAATGCAGGATGGAAAGATTCTGAAAGAGAACATGAGTTTAGTTTAAATGCTAAGATTGGAAGACCAAGCGAAGGTTGGAGAACAAAAGCTTATGTTAAATTCTATGATCAACTTGGTGGAAGAGGAGAGAGTGGAAGAAGCACATTTGATGGTTTTGGTGTTGAGCTAGGAAAAGAGTTTGGATATTATGAATGGGCAGTTGCTTATAAAAGAGATTATTCATATAGAACAAAAGATTATGAGTGGAGTATGGCTGTTCAATTCAAACTATTGACATTCCCAACAAGCAATATATTTGGGTTAGGTGCAACAACTGATAAAAATAAAAAGACAACTCCAGATACATATCTATTCAATGGAATTAAAATAGATGATCTAGAGAAGTAATAATGGAAGAAAAGGAGAAAAGAACATGAAAGTAATATTACCAAATGGAGATATAAAAGAGTTTGAAAACAGTATGAATATGTTTGAAATTGCAAAATCAATAAGTAACTCTTTAGCTAAAAAAGCTCTTGGAGCAAAAGTGGATGGGAAGGAAGTTGATATGAGTTATGTGTTAGATAGAGATGCTCATGTTGAAATAATAACTCCAGAAACAGAGGAGGGAGAGGAGATAATAAAGCACTCCACTGCCCATTTATTAGCTCAAGCAGTAATTAGACTATTCCCGGGAACTAAGGTAGCGATAGGTCCAGCAATAGAAAATGGATTTTATTACGACTTTGATCCTGAAACTCAGTTTACAGATGAAGATTTAGAAAAAATTGAAGCTGAAATGAGAAAAATTACGAAAGAAAATATAAAAGTTGAAAGAATAGAAATGACTAGAGATGAAGCAATAGAGCATTTTAAAAATCTTGGAGAGACTTATAAAGTGGAAATTATAGAAAGTATTCCAGCTAATGAGATATTAACATTTTATAAACAAGGAGATTTTATAGACCTATGTAGAGGACCACACGTACCTTCAACATCATATTTGAAGGCTTTCAAATTAAAGTCAGTAGCGGGAGCTTACTGGAGAGGGGACTCTAACAATAAAATGTTACAAAGAATCTATGGATTTGCATTTGCAACAGAGCCTCAATTGAAAGCACATCTAAAATTTTTAGAAGAAGCTGAGAAGAGAGACCATAGAAAACTAGGAAGAGAGTTAGAGTTGTTCTTTACAAGTGACTTTGGACCGGGATTCCCATTTTTCTTACCAAATGGAATGAAAATGAGAAATGTTTTGACAGATTTGTGGAGAAGAGAACATGAGAGAGCCGGGTATGAAATGATTCAAACTCCAATAATGCTAAATAAAGAGTTATGGGAAACTTCAGGGCATTGGATGAACTATAGAGAAAATATGTATACATCAGAAATTGATGAAACAGAGTTTGCTATTAAACCAATGAACTGTCCAGGTGGAGTTTTAGTATATAAACATGGGATGCATTCATATAAAGATTTACCGATAAGAGCGGGGGAATTGGGAATTGTTCATAGACATGAATTTTCAGGGGCTCTTCATGGACTGATGAGAGTAAGAAATTTTACTCAAGATGATGCCCATATTTTCATGACTCCTGAGCAAATTGAGGATGAAATTATAGGAGTAGTAAATTTAATAGACAAGTTTTATAGAGGATTATTTGGATTTGAATATGCTATAGAGCTATCGACAAGACCTGAAAAAGCAATTGGTTCACAAGAGATTTGGGATAAAGCGGAGTCAGCATTGGAGGGAGCTTTAAAAAGATTAGGAAGAGATTATAAATTAAATCCAGGAGATGGAGCTTTCTATGGACCAAAATTAGATTTTAAGATTAAAGACGCTATTGGGAGAACTTGGCAGTGTGGAACTATTCAATTAGACTTCAACTTACCAGAAAGATTTGATATCTCCTATGTGGGGGAAGATGGAGAAAAGCATAGACCAGTAATGATTCATAGAGTTGTTTATGGTTCTTTAGAAAGATTTATGGGAATTTTAATAGAACACTATGCAGGGGCTTTTCCAACTTGGTTAGCGCCTTGTCAAGTTAAAGTGCTAACTATAAATGATGAAGTTGTTCCTTATGCTGAGGAAGTTGTAGATATGTTGAAAGTAGCTGGAATCAGAGTGGAAATAGATACAAGGGCTGAATCTATTGGATACAAAATCAGAGAGGCTAATGGAAGATATAAAATTCCGGTTCAGTTGATAATTGGAAAAAATGAAGTGGAGAACAGAGAGGTAAATGTAAGAAGATTTGGTTCTCAAGCTCAAGAGTCTATGTCATTAGAAAGTTTTATAGATATGATGAAAGAGGAAGCAACTCCTAAATTTAATGATTAATATTTTAAGACTGCACCTATCTAAGGTGTAGTCTTTTTTTGTATCAATCTGAAAGGAGCTCTTGCTTTTATTTTAAAATTGTGATAGAATCAGGAGTAAAATAAATATAAACCCATAGTGTATATGGTAGATGTTCGGAAACCTCCATCTCAAAAAAACTAGGCTTAAAATATTAAAATATAAGGGGAAAGTTATACCCTTTTTTAAATTTGAGCAGGAGTTTCCTGCTCTTTTTTTATTCAAAAATAGAATTGGGAGAAGAAAATGGGTATTAGATACAGTAAGATAGAAAATAAAAATAAAAGAGAGATAGTTTTGTTAAAAAGTTTTCCGTGTAAGTATGGAAAGTGTAAATTTTGTAATTATATAGAGGATAATTCAACTGATGAGTTGGAGATAAATAAAATTAATTTGAAAATTATGGAAGAAATTACAGGTGAATTTGGAGCGTTGGAAGTAATAAATTCTGGATCAGTATTTGAATTACCAATGGAAACATTACAAAAAATAAGAGAAGTTGTTTATCAAAAGAGTATAAAAATCCTGTATTTTGAGATTTACTATGGGTATAAAAATAGAGTGGATGAAATCAGAGAATTTTTTAAAGGTGTGGAGATAAGGTTTAGAATGGGAATGGAAACTTTTGATAATGATTTTAGAATAAACTCCTATGGTAAAAATTTCAAAATAGACATTGTAGAAATAGAGGATTTAAGTAAAAAACTATATTCAATATGTTTACTGGTTTGCGTTAAAGGTCAGACAAAAGAGATGATAGAAAAAGATATTGAATTAGGATTGAAATATTTTAAAAGTGTAACTGTGAATATATTTGTAGATAATGGAACTGAAGTAAAAAGAGACGAAGAGCTTGTGAAGTGGTTTGTAGAAAAGTATAGACATTTACAGGATAATTCGAGAGTGGAGCTATTGATTGATAATAAAGATTTAGGAGTTTTTGAACAATAATTTTTTAAAGGAGACGGTTATGAGAAATGAAGTTTTATGGGTAACAATGCTTTTTGTCAATTTTTTTAGTATAATTTTTATATACAAAAAATTTGGGAAGTTAGGACTTTTTATTTGGGTTCCAATAAGTAGTATATTAGCAAATATTCAGGTTGTACTTTTAGTAAATCTTTTTGGATTTGAAACGACTTTGGGGAATATAATGTATGCTGGTGGATTTTTAGTCACGGATATTCTATCTGAAAACTATGGTGAAGAAGAGGCAAAGAGTGCAGTAAAACTTGGGTTTGTAAGTATGATTGTAACTGCAGTAATAATGAAGTTAGCAGTATCTTTTGTTCCAAGCGCAGTTCAGGAGGGAGCAGAAAATTTTAAAAGTTTAAAAATGATATTCGACTTTATGCCAAGAATATTGTTTGCAGGTTTGATTGCCTATGGAGTTTCACAAAGACATGATGTTTGGGCCTATAAATTTTGGAAAAATAAATTTCCGAATAAAAAGCATATTTGGATAAGAAATAACTTTAGCACATTAGTAAGTCAGCTAATTGATAATTTGATTTTTACAACAATT
The DNA here is from genome assembly GCF_977044495.1 of Cetobacterium sp. NCBI lineage: Bacteria > Fusobacteriati > Fusobacteriota > Fusobacteriia > Fusobacteriales > Fusobacteriaceae > Cetobacterium > Cetobacterium sp. The sequence continues at coordinate 17,390 of NZ_CDRRQU010000030.1, forward strand.
GCTTTTGCAGGAGTTTACCCACTTGAAGTTTTAATAGAGATATTTTTTGTAACTTATGTTATGAAAGTTATAGTGGCTACAATGGATACACCTTTCGTATATTTAGCTAGTTATCTGAAGGAAAACAAGGGTGTGACAGAAAAAATACTTATCTAGTGTTGAGGATTCTCAACACTTTTTTTGATGTAAAATAGTATTGAAAAAAAAGGATATCTATACTAGAATAAGTAAAACAATTAAAACAGTCAAAATTGTTTAACAGGAGGACTTATGAAAGTAGTAGTGGCTATCGACTCATTTAAAGGAAGTTTGAGTTCATTTGAGCTTGGACAGGAAATAGAGAATGGAATAAAAAAAGTATATCCGGAAGCTAAGGTAATAAAAGTACCAATAGCTGATGGAGGAGAGGGAACAGTAGCTTCTCTAGTTGAAGGAACAAAAGGTAAATTTGTAACAGTAGCAGTAAATAATCCTCTTATGGAGAAAATTGAAGCTAGATACGGGATAATGGGGGATGGAAAAACAGCTGTAATAGAGATGGCTGAGGCATCTGGATTACCTTTAATACCAGTGGAAAAAAGAAATCCTATGAAGACAACAACTTATGGAACAGGAGAGTTAATAAAAGATGCTATCTCAAAAGGATGTCGTGAATTTGTAGTTGGAATAGGTGGAAGTGCTACAAATGATGCAGGACTTGGGATGTTACAAGCTTTGGGATACAAATTTTTGGATGAAAATAAAAAGGAATTGGGATATGGAGGAGAGATTTTATCCAAGGTAAGGTATATAGATTCAACAAAAAGATTACCTGAATTAAAAGACTGTAAATTTTTAGTTGCTTGTGATGTAGATAACCCTTTTTATGGTCCAAAGGGAGCTGCTGAAATCTATTCAAGGCAGAAAGGTGCCACTGAAGAGATGGTAAAGGAGTTAGATAAAGGATTGAAGGACCTGTCGGAAGTGATAAAAAAAGAGTTGAACATAGATGTTTCTAATCTTTCAGGAGCTGGTGCAGCAGGAGGTTTAGGAGGAGGTCTAGTAGCTTTTCTAAATGGTAAATTATCTCCGGGAATAGATATGATATTGGAAAAGGTAGGTTTAGAAAAAGAATTAAAAGATGCTGATTTTGTTATAACAGGAGAAGGACGGCTAGATTATCAAACAGCTATGGGAAAAGCACCAGTAGGGGTTGCAAAAATAGCTAAAAAATTTGATATTCCTGTAATAGGATTGGCAGGGGGAGTAACTGATGAAGCTGGTCAAACTCATGAAAAAGGAATTGATAGTTTTTTCTCAATAATAAACTATCCGATAACTTTAGAGGAAGCTATGAAAAAAGAGACAGCAAAGAAGTTTGTAAAAGGAAATACAGAGGAGATATTTAGATTAATAAGAGTTTGTGAGAAAAAATACTCAAAGTAAAATGGGAGGAAAAGATGACAGCATTTGGAGCAGTATTGGGACTAATAATAGCTATAATATTGATAATGAGAAAGGCTAATCCGGCATATAGTTTAATTTTAGGTGCAATAATAGGTGGATTAGCAGGGGGAGTATCTCTTCCAGAAACAGTTAATTTAATGGTGAGTGGAGTAAAGGATGTGACACCAGCAATAGTTAGAATTATAACAGCGGGTATCTTGGCAGGAATATTGATAAAAACAGAGGCGGCTACAAAGATAGCTGAAACAATTATAGATAAACTAGGTGAAAAAAGGGCAATATTTGCGTTGGCTTTGTCAGCACTTATTTTAACAGCAATAGGTGTATTTATAGATGTAGCAGTAATAACAGTTGCTCCGATTGCACTAGCTATAGCTAGAAGATTAAAAATATCTAAAATGGCAATGCTGTGTGCAATGATAGGTGGCGGGAAATCGGGAAATATAATATCACCAAATCCAAATACAATAGCAGCCGCAGAAAACTTTGGAGCATCCCTTCCATCTGTTATGTGGGTAAATCTAATTCCAGCGGTAGTTGGGCTATTTGCGACAATTCTGATAGCTAAACTTTTGATTGAAAAGGGAGAAAAGGTTTTGGAAGAAGAGATTGAACAAGGCAGTGGAGAAAACTTACCGAGTTTTTTTGGAAGCATAATAGGTCCGATTGTAACAATAACTTTATTGGCTTTGAGACCGATAGCTGGAATTAATATAGATCCATTGATAGCACTTCCAGTTGGTGGATTAGTTGGAATTGTAGTAATGGGGAAAACATCAAAATTAAAAGAGTCTATGGAATATGGTTTGCAAAAGATGTCAGGAGTTGCTATTCTTTTAATAGGAACAGGAACAGTTGCAGGAATAATAAAAAATTCTACACTGAGGGATGTTACGTTATCACTTTTGGGAAAGGCTAATATCAGTGAGGAATTAATAGCGCCAATAGCTGGAGCTTTGATGTCGGGAGCAACAGCTTCAACAACAGCTGGTGCCACAATAGCTTCTGGAACGTTTTCTGGAGTAATATTAGCTGCAGGGGTAAGTGCTGTTTGGGGAGCTGCAATGGTAAATTCAGGAGCGACAGTTTTAGACCATCTACCTCATGGGTCATTTTTCCACAGTACTGGCGGAGCAAGTAACACGAAATTAGAAGAAAGACTAAAATTGATTCCTTATGAATCAGCAATAGGATTTGTATTAGCTCTTTCAACTTTTATAACTTATTTAGTAATTGGATAAAAAAGGATGCTGGAAATTTTTCAGCATCCTTTTTTACATAATAATATCTTCTCTTTGAATCTCTTTAACCTCGCCGGGAATCATTCCTTCGAGCGTTAAATTTCCAAATTTTATTCTTTTTAGATAGATGACTTTATTTTTTACAGCTTTTAACATTTTTTTTACCTGATGATATTTTCCTTCTGTAATGGTTAAATGAATACTTTTAGGACTTAGGTACTCTACTTTGCTGGGAAGTGCGGTATAGTTAGTATCTAAAGTAATACCATTTTCTAAAGCCTCGATATCCTCAGAGGAAATTTCTCGGTCCAATTCAACGTAGTATGTTTTTTCCATGTTTCTATTTGGATGAGCCATAGCATGGCTCAAATCGCCGTCACTTGTAAAAAGTAAGAGTCCTTCAGTATCTCGGTCTAGTCGACCCACAGGAAAAACAGAGTTTTTGTCGATAGATTCAGGTAGAAGTTCAGCGACAGTTTTTTTGTTTTTATCTTCCATTGCGGTTATATACCCAGCTATCTTATACATAACATAGTATTTCAGTTGCTTTTTTTCAGGAATAACTCCATCAAAAGTAATAATATCCTTTTCCCATTCCACATCAGTAGCGTCATTGACTTCGATATTACCATTAACAGTAACTCTTCCTTGAGCAATTGCAACTTTTATTTTTTTTCTACTTGCAACACCACACTGAACTAAATATTTTTCTAATCTCAAATTTTAACCTCACAAAATTTATTTTACATAAGATGTTAACATATTTTAAGTAAATTTGCAAAATAGACTATTTTTTTCAAATAAATTGTGTTAATTTATACTTGGGTTAAATAAATTTAAATAGATTTTGGGAGGGAAAATGAGTTTTTTAGTAGAAAAATTTTTAGAGTATGTTGAGATAGATACGACGCCTGATTCGAAAAGTCAGTCGTGTCCAAGTAGTGAACTTCAGTGGAATTTAGCTAAAATTATAGTTAAAGATTTAGAGGAAATTGGTTTAGTAAATATATCGTTGGATAAAAATGGATATATTATGGGAACTTTACCATCAAATACGGAAAAAAATATTCCAACAATTGGGTTTATAGCTCATATGGACACAGCACCGTCATTTAATGGGAAAGAGATAAAACCAAGGCTTATAGATAATTATGATGGAAATGATATTGTATTAAATAGTGACTTAAATATAGTGATGGCTGTAAAAGACTTTCCAGAGCTGAAAAAATATGTCAATCAAAGATTAATTGTGACAGATGGAACGACTCTTTTAGGAGCGGATGACAAGGCTGGTATAGTTGAGATAATGACAGCATTGAAATATTTGAAAGAAAATCCTACTATTGAGCATGGTGAAATAAAAATAGGAATAACGCCTGACGAGGAGATTGGGAGAGGAGCAAATCTATTTGATGTAGAAAAATTTGGAGCGGAGTTTGCATATACAGTTGATGGTGGAGAGGTTGGAGAGTTGGAGTTTGAAAATTTCAATGCAGCTTTAGCAAATGTAGTCATTAAAGGAAGAGATATTCATCCGGGAGCTTCAAAAAATAAGATGATAAATTCAATGCTGTTGGGGATGGAGTTAAATGCTATGTTACCAGTTAATGAAAGACCGGAGTATACAGAGGGGTACGAAGGATTTTTCTTATTGACTAATTTTAAAGGGACAGTAGAATTGACTGAGATGGATTATATAGTGAGAGACCATTCAAAAGAAAAGTTTGCAGAAAAAAAGGAACTGATAACAAATGCTGTAAAATATCTTCAAGAAAAATATAGAGATGGAGAGATAGTTTTAACATTAAAAGATAGTTATTATAATATGAAAGAGATGATAGAGCCTGTTTACCATATCGTGGATTTAGCCAAAAACGCAATGGTTGAGGTTGGAGTAAAACCAATAATAAAACCTATCAGAGGTGGAACTGATGGAGCAAGACTATCATTCAAAGGACTACCTTGTCCAAATATATTTACAGGTGGGCATAACTTCCATGGTAAATTTGAATTTATTCCAATAGAATCAATGGAAAAATCAGTAAAAGTAATATTAAAAATTGTTGAAATTTTATCGAGATAAGCTGTCTTTGAGGAGGAAAGATGAAGACATACCATTTTATAATTAAAGGCGAAGTTCAAGGAGTGGGGTATAGAATAACAGCATATATGAATGCCACAAGACTTGGAGTTAATGGAACCGTAAAAAATTTATCAAATGACAATGTAGAAGTTTTTGCTCAAGGAGACGAGAATCTAATTGATAATTTTCGAAAATATTTGAAAATGGGGTCTTCAATGAGCCGTGTTGATGAGATAGAAGAAAATGTTTTGGACAGAGCGAAATTTGAGGATTTCAAAGTTATATATTGATTAGAAAGGAGAAAGAAAGAACTTTCTCCTTTTATTATATAAAATTATAGATATAAAGTTTTAGTTTTTTATTGAGAATATGACGTTATTCAAAAGCATTGCTAAATCGGCGGCATTACATTCAACAACATGAGCAACGATAGTCTCATTGTCCTCATTTTTTATATTTACAAAAACTCTATCATTTATTAAAAAAAGTTCTGTAACTACTCCTTCAGCAATCTTATACGAGCCAGTAGCTTTAGAAAGTGCAAAAATTTCAAATCCTTCTGCTGAGATATCTAGAGAATCTGACTGTTGTTGTTTTAAAAAATTTCTAGCTAGTTCTTCTGACTGTACATAAAAATTTTCTAAGATTTCTACGTATCTATTTTTTTTAGTTAATTTATCAATCAAGATAGCTAGAGAAAATGGATGATAAATATCCTCTACACTGTATGGGGATGGAACTTGCTCCTTGTTTTTAAGGAATATTTCAACTCCATTTTCACCATATTTTATAGTTTCAATAATAGGAGTTTTACTGTCATCTAAGTAGTCAATAACATCAATTTTTAAATCACCAACAGATAATTTTTTAGTTTTTTCTTTTTTCATCAATGTTTCAAATTCATCTTCGATTTTTTCGTAAAAGTTAACGACAAAATCGTTAAAAAAATTTTCTTTCATAAATATATCACCACCAATATTTTTTTAATATTATAACATAAAATTCGTGGTATAATGTAAAGAAGAGAAAAAATAGCGAGGTAGATAAAATGATAATTTGTCCAGTTTGTAGCAAAAAAATGACAAAAATAGAAAGAAAGTATATATGTGAGCGAGCTCATAACTTTGATATTTCAAAATATAATCATGTAAATCTATTGTTATCCAATCAAAAAAATAGTAAAATTCCTGGAGACAGTAAAGAGATGGTTTTAAGTAGAAAAAATTACTTAGAAAAGGGCTATTATAAAGGGATATCTGATGGTGTCAATCAGGTTGTTGAGAATTATTTAAGTGATAAAAAACAGTTGAATATATTGGATATAGGTTGTGGAGAGGGATACTATACAAACAGATTGAAAAAGAAATTAGATGAACTAAATATAAAGAGCAATATTGTGGGAATAGATATCTCAAAAGAGGCTATTATTTCAGCGGCAAAATCATATAAAGACATGGAGTGGATTGTAGCAAGTGCAAGTTCATTGCCAATAGAGAATGAAGCATTGGATTTTATAATATGTATGTTTGCTAAAATAATTCCAGAGGAGAATATGAGAGCTTTAAAAAAGGGTGGAAAGTTGATAGTTGTTTCAACTGGTGAAAATCACTTACTACAATTAAAAGAGGTAGTTTATGAGTCTGTAAGAAAAGATTTCTACTCCCCCATAGAGGATTTAAAAATGTTTAGACATTTAGAAACTGTAAATTTAAAATACAATATAGAAATTTTAGAGAGGGAGAGTATAGAGAATCTATTTAATATGACTCCGTACAGATGGAGAAGTCCTCAAAAAGGTATTGAAAAACTATTTGAACTTGATAAATTAACAACTACAGTTGAAGTAAATATAGATATTTTTGAAAAAAATTGAAAAAATAAAACTTTTATAAAAAAAATTACGTCAAAAAGGTATAGTTAAAAAGTTAGCAATAATTTTTTACTATGAGAAGAATTTATACTTACAAAAGTATTATTTAATCCCCCCCTGTAAACGACCTTCTATCCCCCCCGGAAGGTCGTTTCATTATTTTTTGTACTTCTAATAAATATTTAGAAGTATTTTTTTTTACTACGTTATGTTGTATAATATACTAGGTCAATTTTAGGGGGAGATAAAGCTGAAACAGATTGATAGAATTATCTTAATAAACGTAATTACAACAGCAATAATTTCAGGTGTATTTAATGTTTTTACAGGGATACACGTCAAAAATTTGGGGTTTGGGGAGGGAATAGTAGGGCAAGTACTCTCAATAGGAAGTGTTTCAATAGCAGTGGGATCAATGTTGAATGCCTATCTGAGTTCAAAAGTAGGTTTTAAAAAAACTATTTCATTGGGATTAGTTCTAATGAGTATAGGAGTTTTAGGTGTAAGTTTTATAACGGACTCATTTTTAATTAAAATATTTTCTGGATTGATGGGGATGGGCTATGGATTTCCATTTTCTTCCATAGGAGTACTTTTAATCGAAAACTCTTCAGAGGAAGATAGAGTTAAAGTTTTTAGTAAAAATTTTGTGAGTCAGAGCTTAGGAACTGTCTGTACTAGTTATGGTGCTGGGAAACTAATTAAAACTTTTGGAAAAATTTTTGCAGCAGAAAAATCAATTCCATTGGTTTATTTATTTTGTGCTTTTTTAATTTTATTTAGTTTTTATCCTTTAAGCGGTTTAAAGGGGAGAGAGATAACAAAAAATAAAAAAAGCAAAGATTTTTTTAAAGGTTTTAAAGAGGTTATGAGTGGTCAGGCTTTAAAATTTGTTATGTATAATACAATAATAGGGTTTGGAGCAGGGCTGGTAGTTCCATTTTTTAGTGTATATTTAAAATTTTCTTTAAATATAGACAATGAAAAGGTTGGAGTTATTATGGGATTATCTCAGTTGGGATTAGTTGTAGGTGGATTATCAGTTCCGTATATATCCAAAGTTTTAGGAAGAGAAAACACTGTTGTAATATGCCAACTGTTATCAATTCCATTTTTGATATCGATTGCTTTTCCACAAAATATTTTTATATTGGGAGTTGCTTTTCTTTTGAGATCAACGTTGATGAATCTAAATCAACCACTCATTCAAAATATATCTTTAGAGACCGTAGATTATGAAAATAGAGCATTGATGAGCAGTGTAGTATCTATGTCATCAAATGTGACAAGAGCGATAAGTATGATCATCGCAGGATATATGATGGAAAATATATCATATAATTTTCCATATTATATAACGGTGATTTTATACTTAATCGGAACTGCAGTTTTTTATAAAAATTTTAAAATGGAAAAACCATTGAGAGGAGGAGCGGATGAATAAGAATTTTGTTCATTTACACTTACATACAGAATACAGTCTCCTAGATGGGGTTGGAAAGATAGAGGAGTATTTGGAAAGAGCTAAGAGCTTGAATATGAAAGCTATAGCTATAACAGATCATGGGAATATGTATGGAGCTATAGAGTTTTATAAATATGCCATGAAAAAGGGAATTAAACCAATTATAGGTATTGAAGCATATATATCAGAGTTTCAAATGGAAAAAAAAGAGGGAAGGAACTTTCATTTAATACTTTTGGCTAAAAATTTGACTGGATACAAAAATCTTTTAAAAATATCATCAATGGGGTTTTTAAAAGGATTTTATTATAGACCTCGTATTGATAAAGAGTTTTTAAAAGAACATAGCGAGGGAATCATTGCTTTGTCAGCGTGTATGCAAGGAGAGATTTCAAGAGCAATTCTTGAAAATGAAAATGAAAAAGTTATAGACAAAAAGATAGAGGAATATGTAGAAATTTTTGGTAAAGAAAATTTCTATTTAGAGATTCAAGGAAATGGGATTGATGGTCAAAGGGAGCTGAATAAAGAGTTACAAAGATACTCTAAAAAACATGGGTTGAAATGTGTGGCGACAAATGATACTCATTATGTATATGAAGGTGATCATGTATTACAAGATTTGGTAATTTGTATTCAGACCGGAGCTAAAGTTTCGGATACAAATAGGATGAAAATAGAGACTAAAGAACTATTTTTAAAGAGTAGAATGGAGGTTATAAACTCTTTAGGTGATGAATTTATAGAAGCTATTGATACGACGGAAGAGATAGCCGATAGATGCAATCTGAACTTAGAATTTGGAGAGTTAAAATTTCCCAAATACGAAATTCCAAGCTGTGTAAAAACTCCCGGGGAGTTTTTAAGAAAAATAGTATATAAAGGCTTGTCTCAAAGATACCCAACTGGGTTAAGTGAAGAGCTTCTAAAAAGAGTAGAGTACGAATTGGATGTTATTTTAAAGATGGGGTATGAGGAGTACTTTATAGTTGTGTGGGATTTTATCTCCTATGCAAAAGGAAAAAATATACCGATTGGACCTGGAAGGGGTTCAGCGGCAGGAAGTTTGGTTGCATATGCTTTAAAAATAACAGACTTGGATCCTATAAAGTATAACCTAATCTTTGAAAGATTTTTAAACCCTGAAAGAGTTTCTATGCCAGATATAGATATAGATATTTGTCAGGAAAGAAGAGAAGAAGTAATTGAGTATGTAACTCAAAAATATGGAGAAGATAAAGTAGCACAGATAATAACATTTGGAAGAATGAAAGCCAGAGCAGCTTTAAGAGATGTAGGGAGAGTTCTGGATGTCAATTTGATAAAAGTAGATAAGGTGGCAAAATTAATACCTGCATTTTCAACTTTAGAAGAAGCATTAAAAGCGAATTCAGAGTTAAGAGAGTTATATGTAGAGGATAGTGAGATTAGAAATCTAATAAATTTATCACAAAGATTGGAAAATAAAGTGAGACACGCATCTATTCATGCTGCGGGGGTTGTAATAACAAAGGATTCTTTGATGGATGTGGTACCTTTATACAGCGATAACAAGGAGCATAAGATTTCTACGCAGTACCAAATGAAGGAATTGGAAGAGTTAGGACTGCTTAAAATGGATTTTCTAGGGCTTAGAAATTTGACGAATATTCAGAGAACTATTGAATATATTAGGGAAAGTAAAGGAAAAAACATAAAATTAGAAGAGATTTCATTAAATGAAACTTCAGTATATGAGATGCTCTCATCTGGAGATAGTTTAGGGGTATTTCAACTGGAATCTATAGGTATAAGGAAAATATTGGTTCAATTAAAACCAAATAGATTTGAGGATGTCATAGCGTTGTTGGCCCTTTATCGTCCAGGACCGCTTGGATCAGGTATGGTTGAAAGTTTTATAAATTGTAAAAATGGCTTAGAGGAGATAAAATATCCTCATCCAACTTTAGAAAAAGTATTAAAAGAGACATATGGAGTTATACTGTACCAAGAGCAGGTTATGAAAATAGCCAATATAATGGCAAGTTATTCTTTAGGTGAAGCTGATCTTTTAAGAAGAGCGATGGGAAAGAAACAAGCTTCTATAATGGATGAGAACAGGGAGAAGTTTGTAAAGAGATCTATAGACAACGGTTATTCTAAGGAAAAAGCAGAGGAAATATTTGATTTGATAGATAAGTTTGCAGGATATGGATTTAATAAATCTCATTCGGCAGCATATGCACTAATTGCCTATTGGACTGCATACTTTAAGTGTTTCTATCCAGAGGAGTACTATGCTTCTATAATGACTTCTGAGAAAAGTAATGTTGAAAATGTTGCATTTTACATAGAGGATGCAAAGGCTCACAAGTTAGAGTTGAAATTATCAGACGTCAATAATCCAGTATCTAAATTTACTGTGGAGAATGGAGGAATCAGATTTTCTTTAGCAGCTATAAAAAATGTGGGAGAGAGTCTGGCTCAAAAAATACAAATGGAGTTTGAAAAAAATGGAAACTATTTAAGATATGAGGACTTTATATATAGATTGAGAGGACAAGGACTTAATAAAAAAAATATAGAAGCGTTGGTTTATTCTGGAGCTTTAGATTCTCTTCCTGGAAATCGTAAGCAAAAGATAGAATCGATTGAAAAAGTTATTGATTATGCAAATAAAAAAATCAAAGAAGATGATATCCAACAGATGAATCTTTTTGGAGGAGCAAAATCAGAAGTAGTAAACTTTGTTTTTCCAGATGTAACAGATTTTACTCCAGATGAGAAATTAGAGAAGGAGAAGGAATTTTTAGGATTTTATTATAGTGCACATCCTTTAGATAGGTATGACTGGTTAATAAAAACTTATAAAATGAACAAGGTTTCAGAGATAAAATTAGAAAATCCACTACATATGGTTAAAACTTATGGTATACTAAGGGATGTAAAAAAAATTTTGACAAAAAAAACAAGAGAACCAATGTGTACTTTTATTCTAGAGGATTATTACGATCAGATTTCTGGAATTATTTTCCCACGGGAGTATAAAGATTATTTAAGTGTGGAATTAGAAGGAAAAGCGGTAGTAATAGATGGAAGTATTCAAGTGGATTATTTTAATGGAAATGAAAATAAAAAGTTGGTTGTAAAGAGTATAAAAGCTTTAAACTCTATCGAATTTAATAAAAAAAATAGAATGTATATATTGATAAATGAAAAATCTAAAGATAAATACAATAGACTAAAAGAGATTCTTTTGAACAGTAAAGGAGATGTTCCTTTAAGTTTTGCCATAGATATTGATGGAAATAAGGAGTTAAAAAACTCAAAGTTGTCGGTTGAAATAACACCTAAATTAATAAAAAAAATAGAGGAATTATTAGGAGAAAAAAGTGTAGTTATAAAATAAGATTACACTTGTAATGTAATCTTGAATGATTTTTTAAATTATGTTAGAATAAGTGATAAAAACTGATGGAGGAGTTATGAAAAAAGAAGAATTTCAAATTGAAGATTTAATTGATATCTTAAGTGAATGTGGATTAACTGAGATTAGTTATGAGGAAAATGAGAATTTAAAAATAAAAGTGAAAAAATCTCCACAGCCAAAAGTTGTAATGTCTAGAGAAACTCCACAACCTCTAAAAGAGATTAATAAAAAAGAGGAAAATATAAAAGCAGTAGTCTCTACGGGAATAGGAAAATATTTTTATAAGGATGTTGTTAAAATAGGTGATAGAATAAAAGTGGGACAAGATCTTGGTTACATCTATGTAATGGGATTAAAAACACCTTTAAAAGCGACAGTAGGTGGAGAAGTGATGGATATAACCGTGGAAGATGGTGGAGTAGTTGACTACGGTAAAGTGTTATTAAAAGTGAAGGCCACGGCAAGATAATTGGGAGGATTTTATGTTTAAAAAAATATTGATTGCTAATAGGGGTGAAATTGCTGTTAGGATAATAAGAGCGGCGAGAGAGTTAGGAATAAAGACAGTCGCTGTATATTCAGAGGCAGATAAAGATAGTTTACACGTTAGATTAGCGGATGAAGCAGTTTGTATAGGGGGACCTTTAAGTACGGAATCATATTTAAAAATACCCAATATATTGGCGGCAGCAGAGATAACAGGGGCAAATGCAATACATCCGGGATATGGATTTTTATCTGAAAATG